>DLQV01000222.1:11461-12165 GCA_002474415.1 Lachnospiraceae bacterium UBA7598 | reverse complement strand
CAAGTACTTTTCCGGTCGGATCTACCACAGCGAGTTTGCATCCGGTACGGAATGCCGGGTCCCAGCCGAGCACAACCTGACCGGCAATCGGAGGCTGCATCAGGAGCTGCTCTAAGTTTTTACCGAATACACGGATGGCACCGTCTTCGGCTTTTTCAAACAGATCGTTTCGGATTTCGCGCTCAATGGCAGGTGCAATCAGGCGGTTGTAAGCGTCTTCCAATGCCTCATGCAGCACCGGTGCGGTGGAAGCCTGAGGATTGGTAATTACTTTTCGGTCAAGATAGGAGAGGATACGGTCGGTCGGAGCTTCAATTTTTACCGTGAGAAATTTCTCTTTTTCTCCGCGGTTGATGGCAAGAATGCGGTGCCCAGCCAGTTTGGAGAGTCCTTCGTTAAAATCATAATACATTTCATAGACCGATTCGGCGTCCGGGTCTTTGGCAGCAGATAAAAGCTGACCGTGTTTCATGGTAAGTTCACGGATATGGGTGCGGAAGTCCGCATTGTCCGAGATGCTTTCTGCAAGGATATCTTTTGCTCCGGCTAACGCGTCTTCTGCGGTAGCTACTTCTTTTTCCGGATTGACATAGTTTTTGGCCTCTTCCAGAGGAGAAACTGTCATCTTCTGTAAGAGAATCAGATTTGCCAGAGGCTCTAATCCTTTTTCCCTGGCGATGGTCGCACGGGTACGGCGCTTCGGA
>DLQV01000222.1:260-11401 GCA_002474415.1 Lachnospiraceae bacterium UBA7598 | reverse complement strand
GGTACGGGCGGTACAGATCATCCACTGCAACCTGTGTTTCAGCGGCAAGGATCTGTGCACGCAGCTCCTCCGTTAGTTTTCCCTGTTCTTCAATGGAGGCCAGTACGGTCTGTTTTTTGTCTTCCAGATTTCGCAGATACACCAGACGGTCGTAGAGATTTCGTAAAATTTCATCGCTTAATGCCCCGGTAGCTTCTTTCCGGTAGCGGGCGATAAAAGGAATGGTGCATCCTTCGTCAATCAGTTTTACGGCAGCGGATACCTGTTCTTTCCGGATGCTGAGTTCTTCCGCAATTTTTGTATTAATATCCATAAATTTTCCCTTTAATAGTCCTTTCCTGTCAAATAATACTTTCCCTATTATATATGAAATGTTACAATAAAAGCAATCCTAAAAAAGAAAGGAAAACGTATTATGGATATGTATGGATCCTCTTATCAACCGAATCCAAATCAACCGTACCGCAGCCATAGATCTGCACGCATGGAGGCAGCTTCCCTGATCCTTGGTGTGATCGCGGTAATCAGTTGCACTTGCTTGTACCTGGCCGTGCCGTGTGGAGCACTGGCGATTATTTTTGCAACACTTTCCCGTGGAGGCATGATGTCTTATACTTCGAAAGCCCAGATTGGAATGATTCTTGGAATTGTTGCACTGGTCGCAACTACTGTATTGTATGCGTCTGTGTTAGGTTATGCCATCCATCAGTATGGAAGTATCGATGGATTTTTAAAGGCATATTCCAATATGCAGGGCATGGATTATAATGAGCTGATGCAGCAGTTTATGGCAAAATAAAAAGATTGTTGCATCCGCACAGCCATGTTATAATGAAAAAAGCAATCAGTTACAGAAACGGAGTGTGAACAAATGAATCTACCTTGCAAAGAATTAAAACGAATCGCAAGAGACAATTTAAATGGAAATTATAAAATACCAATGGGAGCTTTTCTTGCCGCCACACTGATTCCTTTGGCGGTGGAACTCCCATTTTCCATGCTGCAGAAAGATGCACAGCCGCTTCCGATGACAATCATGTTTTATGTGGCAGAGTTTCTGATCACACTTTTAAGTATGGTATTGTCTGTCGGAATCCTTCAACTTCATCTATCGCTTGCACGGAAAAAAGAAATGACACTTGGTATGGTATTTTACGGATTCAAAAATCACCCGGACCGGTATATTATAGCAGGACTGCTTTTGATTGTGGCAGCGCTGATCAGTTGTATTCCTGTGATCGCAGGTGTTGTGTTATTTTTCGCTTTGGACAAGTCGTCTGCGGCGATTGCAGCACTGGTGGTGCTTGGTATTGTGAGCACGATTCTGGCAGTTTTCGTGCAGATGTGGTATGCGCTGGCACTGTATCTGCTTTTGGATCATCCACAGATGACGGCGCGCGAATCATTAAAGCTCAGCCGGCAGATCATGAAGGGAAATAAAGGAAGATTATTTTATATTTATCTGAGTTTTATCGGGCTGCAGATTCTGTGTCTGCTGTCTCTGGGCATCGGCTCCCTCTGGGTATATCCATACCAGTCACAGACACTGGTTATTTTTTATCTGGATGTAATCGGAGAGATTCCGTCAAACATAAGCTAATGCTCCGGCAGACGGCCGGATATTAGAATATACTATTACTAGGAGGAGTTTTTATAATGAACCAACAAAAAGACATTATAAGAGATGCCAGAGTTTTGGGCACACCGAAAATGCTGCTGCTTGGCCTGCAGCATATGTTCGCTATGTTCGGAGCGACAATTCTTGTGCCGATTCTGGTAAACAGCTATTTTCAGAGTACCTCACAGGTACTGTCTGTACAGGTGACCTTGTTCTGCGCAGGATTTGGTACGTTGTTTTTCCATCTGTGTACGAAATTCAAGGTTCCTGCATTCCTGGGATCCTCATTTGCGTTCCTGGGAGGATTTTCCAGCGTTGCAGCATTGGATACCGGGATATTTGCCAATATGGCAGATAAAGAAAAACTGCAGTATGCGTGTGGCGGAATTGTTGTGGCAGGATTATTATACCTGATCCTTGCACTGATCATCCGATGCGTTGGTGTAAAACGTGTGATGCGTTTTCTTCCACCAGTGGTAACCGGCCCGATCATTATCTGTATCGGACTGAGTCTTGCACCGTCTGCGGTCAGCAATGCATCCACAAACTGGCTCATTGCAATTGTGGCACTGGCAGTCATCATTATTTTTAATATCTGGGGAAAAGGAATGTTTAAAATTATTCCAATTCTTCTCGGTGTAGTGATTTCATATGTGTTCGCACTGGTTCTGCAGGGGCTTGGGTTTACGAATCCGGACGGCTCTGTTATTTTAAATTTTTCGGGCGTTTCCTCGGCAGCTGTTATCGGACTTCCGCCGTTTATCCTGCCGAAATTTAATCTTACAGCGATTCTTATCATGGCACCGATCGCCATTGCGACCATGATGGAGCATATCGGAGATATTTCCGCAATTTCTGCAACCGTAGGAGAGAATTTTATTGAAGATCCAGGGCTGCACCGTACCCTGATCGGCGATGGTATTGCCACTTCCATTTCCGCAATGATCGGCGGACCGGCAAATACAACCTATGGAGAAAACACCGGAGTTTTGGAGTTGTCCCGTGTACACGACCCGAAGGTTGTCCGTCTTGCGGCATGCTATGCGATCGTGTTAAGTTTTATTCCAAAAGTAGCAGAAATTATTGCTTCGATGCCGGCATCTATTATTGGCGGTGTCAGCTTTATTCTTTACGGTATGATTTCTGCCATCGGTGTAAGAAATGTAGTTGAAAACCATGTGGATTTTACAAAGTCCAGAAACCTCATTATTGCAGGTGTGATCTTAGTTTCCGGTCTCGGATTTTCCAATGGGCTGACGTTTACGATCGGAAGCACTTCCATTACCCTGACATCCCTTGCCATTGCAGCAATTGCCGGAATCGTGCTCAATGCGATTCTGCCGGGAAACGATTATGCATTTGGAAGGGACCCGGAGGGAGATGCATCCCGCGGTGTGGATCTGCGTCCACATGAGCTGGAGCAGGAATTGAAAAATCAGAAATAGAACGTTTATCCAAGAAGTGCAATGCCGAAAACTGCCAGAATGAGGTTTTTAATCAGCCAGTTGAGCAGCACAATGGCAAGTGCAATCCAAAGATAAATATCACGATAATGCATCCCGATGGCAAAACGTCCACGGGATGCTTTTTCTATGGTCTGGGACAGCATAAACCAGCCAAAAAAGACTGCGGTATACACAACAATCGGATGGTAAAAGAAAGAACACACAATGTGTCCGTGCAGCAGAGCACGAACTGCGCGGGTGCCGCCACATCCCGGGCAATAATATCCGGTCAGGTTGTGCAGGGCACAGCCATCCGGAGGAAAAATCCACAGAAAATAGCCATTTTTCCATGCAAATCCGAGCACGAGTGCGAGGATAAGACACACCCAGCCGATAATATAAAAAGTAAAATCTAAAGTTTTGTCGGTACGTAATATGTTTGAAATCTTCATGAAAATTATGTTAGCAAATGGATGGGAAAAAGTCCAGATGGTGTAACTATTTTGGAAAATTATCAGGATAGGTTCTCTTAGTTATAAGTATAAAAAACTGAAAAGAATGAAATTATTGTATGTAGATATGGAACTTCATGGTATAATAATATAGGATATACCATTATCTATCAATATTCGAGGAAGGAGATGGATACCGTATGACAATAGAGAGAAAGGTAAGCAGTATTGAATCCAGTTTCAAAATGGAAAATATGAAGTTTGATGCAGAGTGCCGTACAAGAGTAAGGAATGTCTTGACTAAAAAGATATCGGCTGCAGATGCGGTTGCTGAACTTAACAAGAAATACAAAGTATCCTCCAACTAAACGTGAAAGATCAAGAATATGATTATTTTTATGACGACGAGCAGGATGCTGTTTATTGTTATCCCGGAACCAATATCCTAAAAAATAAGCTTAATATTAGAGATATTGAGGTTTTACATGAGGCAGAGAGAGATTATTCATCCGTTCGTCAGGCTGAATTGACGAACAGGGGGGTAACAGGGGATTTCTCTTTTAAACATCTTTGTTCGATACACAAACATTTATTTCAAGATATCTACACTTGGGCCGGAAAGACGAGAACGGTTGACATTTCTAAAGGAACTATTTTTTGTTTAGTGCAGTTTATAGAAGAACAATTTGATGATTTGTATAGAAAACTTAAGAAGGAAAATTTTTTGGCAGATATAACAGATAAAAGAGAAATGAGTGTTCGGCTCGCTTTTTATTTAGGTGAACTCAATATGATACATCCTTTCAGAGAGGGGAACGGAAGAACTCAAAGGATGTATATTGAGCAGCTATGCCAAAATAATGGAAGATTCGAAATTGATTTCACGGAAGCAACCAAAGAAGAAATGATATTAGCAAGTGTACAATCTGCAAATGTATCAAACGATTTGCTGGAGGCATTGATTTACAAGTGTCTCGTTGAGCTTGTAAACTAGGATATTTATTTCAAGGTAAAATGCAAAATTATGTTTGGATAACAAATTATAAAGGAAGATTCAAAAATGTCGAAAAGCCCGAAAATATCGCAAAAAACAGTTGACAATCCAGAACATAATGCATACAATAGTGGCGTAAAAAGAAATAGGAATTCTTCGGGGCAGGGTGCTGCGGATGACGCATATTCCCGACCGACGGTATAGTCCGTGAACTGCTTTGGCAGCCGAACCGGTGAGATTCCGGTACCGACAGTATAGTCTGGATGAGAGAAGAAAAAGTGCAAATCAATGTTTGCACTGTTGACTGTATGATGTAAAAGCCCCCGATAGAGAAATCTATCGGCTTTTTTATTTTCTGATCATATATGCAGGCAACACTCCTCTGGAATTCCATTGATTCTGAAAGGAGAGTTATTATGAGTGAACAGACAAAGACAGCAGTAAAACCAAGAGGGATGAATTCAAAAGTGCGTTATATTACGGTTACGGCGATGCTTTCTGCCGTAGCATTTGTATTGATGTATCTGGAGATTGCGATTCCGATCATGCCATCATTTATCAAATTTGATTTTTCGGATCTGCCGGCACTTCTGGGAAGCTTTGCACTTGGACCAATGTGCGGCGTATTGATCTGTCTGATCAAGAACGTTCTCCATCTGGCATTTTCAAACAGCATGTTTGTCGGAGAACTTTCTAATTTTATCCTCGGAGCCGTGTTTGTAGCAATTGCAGGAAATATTTACAAGCATAGGAAAACCAAAAAAAATGCGGTAGTCAGTGGAGTGATTGCAGCTCTTGTCATGGGAGTGGTCAGCGTATTTTCCAATTATTTTGTGGTTTATCCGGTATATTACAAGGCTGGCATGGCAGAGGAAGCCATTTTACAGATGTATCAGGTGATCGCACCATCCATGAAAAGCGTATTGCAGTGTCTGATCTGCTTTAATCTTCCATTTACAATTGTAAAAGGACTGATTGCGGTTGCCATCTGTATGCTGATTTACAAACCGTTATCTCCAATCTTAAAAGGACGTTTAAGTGAATACTAAATGGTTTTGGGAGCACCCGTGTGGTGCTCCTGTTTTTTCTCTTTTCTTTTGTTTGGAAAATTGTTATAATATGATACAACGTAATGGTTTTCTGTGTAATACACAGAAAGACTTATCATTTATTTTGGACAGGAGAAGAAGGTATGAAAGCATCATTTGATGTTACATTATCACCAAAAGATTTGTATCGGTTTAATATGTACCAGACATATACCGGGTTTCAGGGCTGGAGTTCCATTGTGCTTGGAATTCTTGGATTTGTTATGGCAGGAATCAGTTTTCAGAATGGAAAAACATCTTACACACTGCTTTATATTGCAGTAGGATTTTTATTTCTTCTTTATATCCCGGTTGCACTGTGGTTCCGTGCAAAGGAAACCATAAAGACAAACAAGGTGCTTGCCGGCACATTGCATTATGAAATTACAGAGAAAAATATTCATGTATCCCAGAGAAAAGAGACTGGGGATATGGAGTGGCAGGCGATTTATAAGATCGTAGCAAATGCAAAACAGATTTTAATCTACAGCAATCGGAAAAGCGCATATATTATTCCTATGGAACAGATCGGGGATCAGTATGCAGCATTCCGGACACTTGTAGAACAGAAACTGGAAAAATATAAACTCAGAATGAAGGCGTAGAAGCAATATGCAGGACAAAAATGTTATGGAATTTGAAACTTTTTCCCCGGAAGAAACTTTAGAACTCGGAAGAAAATTTGGGAGAGAGGCACAGCCTGGGGATGTATATACACTTGTCGGGGATCTGGGCGTTGGAAAGACGGTTTTTACACAGGGAATTGCCCAGGGACTTGGAATTGAAGAACCGATCTGCAGTCCGACATTTACCATTGTCCAGGTATATGAAGAGGGGCGTATGCCGTTCTATCATTTTGATGTCTACCGTATTGGAGATATTGAGGAGATGGATGAGATCGGATATGAGGACTATTTTTATGGGGAAGGTCTGACGATGATCGAGTGGGCGAATCTGATTGAAGAGATTTTGCCGGATCATTACCGGGAGATTACCATTGAAAAAGATCTTGAAAAAGGCTTTGACTACAGAAAAATAACAATTTTAGACAGATAGAGGACAGAATATGAAAATACTAGCGTTGGACAGTTCAGGATTGGTCGCAGGGGTTGCAGTCACAGAGGATGACAATCTTTTGGGAGAATATACCATCAATTATAAAAAAACACATTCACAGACGCTTCTTCCGATGCTGGATGAAGTTGCAAAAATGATAGAGCTGGATCTGAATACGATTGATGTAATCGCAGTATCGGCGGGGCCGGGATCGTTTACAGGACTTCGGATCGGCTCGGCAACGGCAAAGGGACTTGCCCTTGCTCTGAATAAACAGATTGTTTCCGTACCGACAGTGGATGCACTGGCATATAATTTGTGGGGATGTGAGGATCAGGTGTGTCCGCTTATGGATGCACGCCGGCAGCAGACGTACACGGGATTATACACATTTTCCAATGGGCAGATGCAGACACTTCTTCCGCAGTGTGTAGTTGGAATTGATGAAATTACCGCAAAGATCAATGAAAGTGGAAAGAAAACCGTATTTTTAGGCGATGGTGTGCCGGTTTTTGCCGATTATCTGAAAGAAAATTTACACGTACCGTATTTGTTTGCACCTGCACATTGCAATAAGCAGAGAGCAGCATGCGTTGCAGTACTTGGAGGCATTTTATACAAGCAGGGAAAGGCGGAGGATGCAGCAGCACATAAGCCGGATTATCTGCGTTTGTCACAGGCAGAAAGAGAACGTAAGGAAAAAGCAAGGGATTTTCGTATATGAGAATTCGACAAATGACGGCGGAAGATGTCCCGGTTGTCGCAAGAATTGAAAAAGAATGTTTTTCCCAGCCATGGAGTGAACAGGGATTTTTGGATGGAATGAAGGATGCTGTATTTTTCGTCGCAGAAGATCCCGATATCGTGGGCTATGCTGGCATGTATCGTATGCCGCCGGAGGGAGAAATCACAAATGTAGCTGTGACGCAGAAAAAGCGGGAAAAAGGCTGTGGGAGAGAACTTCTTTTGACGATGCAGCGATGGGCGGCAGAACATGGGATTACCCGGATTATTTTGGAAGTCCGTTCCGGAAATGAGCCGGCAATACACTTATATCAGACGCTCGGATTTGAAAAAATAGGAGTGCGAAAAAATTTTTATCAGTTTCCCCAGGAGGATGCGGATATTATGGAGTGGAAACAAGTATGTTAGATGTATGTTTGTTAGGAACTGCAGGGATGATGCCTCTGCCATATCGGTGGCTGACATCACTCATGCTCAGATATAACGGAAGTAGCCTGTTGATTGATTGTGGTGAGGGAACCCAGATTGCAATCAAAGAAGCAGGACTTAGTTTTAAACCAATCGATATTCTTTGTGTGACACATTTTCATGCAGATCATATCAGTGGTCTGCCAGGGCTGCTTTTGACGATGGGAAATGCTGAGCGGACAGAACCGCTTACCATTATTGGTCCCAAAGGGCTGACGCGTGTGGTGACGGCTTTGCGAACAATTGCACCGGAACTTCCGTTTGAAATTAATTGTATAGAACTGACACAGCCGGAAGAATCTTTTTCGATTCAGGGATACGATATTCATGCATTTCGTGTAAGACACAACGTTATATGTTACGGATATTCGGTGGAGATTCATCGTGCAGGACGTTTTTCGGTGGAACGCGCCAGGGAACAGAAGGTTCCGATGAAATTATGGAGCCGCCTGCAGAAAGGGGAAACCATCGAGCAGGACGGTGTGACCTATGAACCGCAGATGGTGCTTGGTCCTGCAAGAAAAGGATTGAAAGTGACATATTGTACGGACAGTCGTCCACTGGATACGATTGTGGATGCTGCAAGAGAATCTGATTTATTTATCTGTGAAGGCATGTATGCAGAAAAAGAGAAGTTAAATAAGGCAAAACAGTACAAACATATGACGTTTTATGAGGCAGCGGATATGGCGAAGCGTGCAGAAGTTAAAGAACTGTGGCTGACCCATTTTTCTCCGTCTCTGGTAAGGGCGGAGGATTATATGCCACAGGTGCGGGATATTTTCGCAAATGCATACCTTGGCAAAGACGGAAAGAGTGTGGAATTGACATTTGAGGAGGAATAGGCATATGAAGAAAGTTGGAGTTACCATTGTAGCAGCAGTATGTGTTATCTTATTATGTGTTGGATTTTATTACATGAAAAACAGTGATAGTTCACAGGCATCGAAAGAGAATCTGACAGTGGTTCAGCAGATTAATGAGAAAAATCTGACGGATGATTATCCGAAAACTCCGCGTGCGGTGATTAAACTGTATAACCAGATCATTACCAGTTATTATTCCGGTAATTACACAGAAGATGAGTTTGACAAGCTGATCGATCAGGCACGTATGCTTTTTGATAAGGATCTTGCGGATAATAATTCCAAAGAGGACTATAAGAGTTCCGTGGAGGCTAGTATCGCGGATTACAAGAAACGTTCGTTTAAAATCCGGCAGACCAATGTATGTGACAGTGATGATGTGAAATATTTGACGGATGACAGCAACGGGGACAAACTGGCATATGTCACTGCTTCTTATTTTACAGAAGAAAATAAAAAGTTTGATAAAACCTACCAGATGTATGTGCTTAGAAAAGACGATAACGGAAACTGGAAAATCCGTACATTTTATAAAATCAAGGGAAATTCGACAGAGGAAGAAAAATGAGTGACACAGAACAAACTATAAAAATACTTGCGATTGAAAGTTCGTGTGATGAAACAGCGGCAGCCGTAGTGGTGAATGGCCGCGACATGCGTTCTAATGTAATTTCTTCACAGATTGCACTGCATACATTATATGGAGGCGTTGTGCCGGAAATCGCATCAAGAAAACATATCGAAAAGATTAATCAGGTGATCACGCAGTCACTTACGGATGCAAATATGACATTGCAGGATATAGATGCAATAGGTGTAACCTATGGACCGGGACTGGTTGGAGCCCTGCTGGTAGGTGTGGCAGAAGCAAAAGCAATTAGCTATGCTGCGAATATTCCTCTGGTAGGAGTGCATCATATAGAGGGACATATCAGTGCAAATTATATTGAAAATCCGGATCTGAAACCGCCGTTTTTGTGTCTTGTAGTATCCGGAGGACATACGCACCTGGTTAAGGTGACAGATTATGGAAAGTATGAGATTCTCGGACGAACCAGGGACGATGCGGCAGGAGAAGCATTTGACAAGGTTGCACGTGCAATCGGGCTGGGATATCCGGGAGGACCGAAAATCGAAAAGATTTCTCATGAGGGAAATCCGAAAGCAATTTCCTTTCCGCGGGCAAAGATTGCAGATGGAGTATATGATTTCAGTTTCAGTGGATTAAAGTCTGCGGTACTGAATTATCTGAATGGATGCAGGATGAAAAATCTTCCGATTAACCCGGCGGATGTTGCGGCATCTTTCCAGCAGTCTGTGACAGATGTACTGGTAGATCATGCGCGACATGCAATCCGTGAATATCATATGGACAGTTTCGCAATTGCAGGAGGAGTCGCGTCCAATGGAGTGATCCGTGCGGCTATGGAGCAGATGTGCCGTGAGGAAGGAGTGAAGTTTTATCACCCTTCTCCAATTTTATGTACGGATAATGCAGCAATGATTGGCGCTGCGGCATACTATGACTTTATTGCGGGAAAACGTGCAGGATTGGATTTGAACGCTGTTCCGAATCTGAAATTGGGAGAATGACCGGATGGAAAATAAGAAACGCTATACAGCGATCGTACTCGCAGCAGGCAGTGGGAGAAGAATGCAAAGTGATACACCGAAACAGTTTATGGAACTGTGTGGGCATCCATTGGTTTATTACAGCCTGTATGCCTTTGAAGAAAGCCCGGTGGATGATATTATATTGGTGACTGGCAAAGATGATGTTTCCTATTGTAAAAAAGAAATTATAGATGGCTATGGCTTTCAAAAAGTCCGCGCGGTAATTCCGGGCGGCAAAGAACGTTATCTGTCAGTATATGAAGGGTTAAAAGCAGCTGTGGGCACCGATTATGTCCTGATCCATGATGGAGCACGGCCTCTGATTGATGAAACGGAGATACAGCTATCCATGCGTATGGTGACATTAGAAGATGCGTGTGTGGTTGGAGTACCAGTAAAAGATACGATTAAAGTGGGCAATCTGGAAAATTATGCTGTGGATACGCCGGACAGAAGCAGCCTGTGGGCTGTACAGACGCCACAGAGCTTTTCTTATGAGCTTTTAATGGAAGCGTATGATAAGATGTGGCGCGAAAAAGACTCCGGGGCTGTGATTACGGATGATGCAATGATTGTGGAACGTTTTACCGGCCATAAAGTAAAGCTTGTTCAGGGAAAATACGAGAATATCAAGGTTACAACACCAGAAGATTTGTTAATTGCAGAAGCTTTTTTGAAAAAAGCAAAAAAAATGAAAAATTGTTATTGACATAAAGAGCCGGGGATGGTAATATATGTCTTGCGCTGATTCAGATGAACAGCAAAAACAGAATACGGAGAGGTATCGAAGTGGTCA
>DLQV01000222.1:0-184 GCA_002474415.1 Lachnospiraceae bacterium UBA7598 | reverse complement strand
TCGAATCCCATCCTCTCCGCTAGGCGGTTAAGCCGTTTGAAAAAGAATTCGAAAGAATTCTTTTTCTGTGTCAATATCATAAGTTCTCGGGAGAGAAAATGATTTGAGCAGCTATATGGAGAAGTACCCAAGCTGGCCGAAGGGACACCCCTGGAAAGGGTGCAGGTCGTTAATAGCGGCGCGA
>DLQV01000170.1 GCA_002474415.1 Lachnospiraceae bacterium UBA7598 | reverse complement strand
CCATCTTTTTACGGATGATATTCATTCCTGCAACAAGGAATCCAAGTACAAGGAATGCTCCCGGTGCCATGATAAAGATTGTGATAGGTGTAAACCAGTCACCGAAGATCTTTACGTCGAATGCAGTTCCTGCACCGAGGATCTCACGGATAAGACCGATGATAGTAAGTCCCATTGTAAATCCAAGTCCCATTCCCATTCCCTCGAAGATAGACTCTACAGGTGGATTCTTAGATGCGTAGCTCTCAGCACGTCCAAGGATGATACAGTTTACCACGATAAGTGGAATGTATACACCGAGTGAAGCTGAAAGGCTTGGCAGATATGCCTGCATCAGAAACTGTACGACTGTAACGAGTGATGCAACGATCACGATATAGGCCGGCATACGCACACCGTTTGGGATCACCTTACGAAACAGTGAAATCAAAAGATTGGAAAATACCAGTACCACAAGTGTAGAGAGTCCCATACCAAGTCCGTTGATCGCTGAAGATGTAACCGCAAGTGTCGGACACATACCGAGCATCAGGACAAAGGTAGGATTCTCTTTGATCACACCATTGTACAAACGTTCTACATACTTGTTCATTACTGAGCACCTCCTAACGCATTCTGGAAGTAATAAATGGCAGCGTTACAACCGTTTGCCATTGCCTTTGAAGTAATGGTAGATCCGGTAATCGCCTCGATCTGATCATCAGATGCCGGTTTTTGTTTTACAACCGTAAATTTTTCTACATTTTTGTTTTCAAACTGGCTGTAGAAATCTTTTTCCTCTGCCTTCATACCAAGTCCCGGTGTCTCGGAAATATCAGTAATGGAATATCCATTGACGGTTCCATCATTTTTGATTCCGACGGAAAATGTAATGCTTCCCTGGCTTCCGTCTTTCGCAGTAACGGTAATGACATATCCCAATGCATTGCCATCCTTATCTACGGCCTGCTCCACATCATCAATCGTATCGTCATATCCTGCATCGGTAACCATTTTATCAGCGGCATCTGCATCATACTCCTGCTGGTTAAACTCCGAGGCATCTGCAAATACTGCCTGATAAGCTTCTTTTTTTGTCTGTTCATTGGCTTTGTCAATCGGAGCTTTTGTAATTCCATATACTGCTCCTAAAATCACGCCGATCACAAGGGTAAAGGCTGTCAAAACCAAAGCGTCATGTATAATCTGTTTATTCATTCTTCTTTGCCTCCTTTGCCAGTCCAAAAGCTCTCGGGATTGTAAACTTCTCAATAATCGGTACTAAAATATTGCTTAAGATGATTGCAAAAGAAACGCCCTCTGCATTTGCTCCGAAGCAACGGAAAATACCGGTTAACAGACCACAGCAGATACCGTAAATAATCTGACCGGTCGGTGTAATCGGTGACGTCACATAATCGGTTGCCATAAAGAATGCACCGAGCATCAGACCACCACCACACAGTTCT
This sequence comes from Lachnospiraceae bacterium UBA7598, assembly GCA_002474415.1. Taxonomy (GTDB): domain Bacteria; phylum Bacillota; class Clostridia; order Lachnospirales; family Lachnospiraceae; genus Roseburia. The sequence goes on along the minus strand of DLQV01000170.1, from coordinate 5,112 downwards.
GCAACCAGATAATTGGCATTCATCGGTTCCTTGCCAAAGATCAGCATAAACACAGCAAATGTGATCAGGTAAGCAGCCGGAATCCGTAAGGTAATCACGCCTAAAAGGATCAGAATAATTGCACCAATCAGAATTGCGATCACGGATGTCTCACCGATGGTTCCCGGAATCTTTCCTGTCAGCATATCCATAACATTGACGGAAGAAAGTCCTTCATTTCTGATCATGGCAAGCGGTGTTGCACCGGAATATGCCTCAAACTTAGAGCTTTTGAAATTTGTCATGTCAGCTGCAAATGCAATCAGCAGAAAACATCTTCCGCCCAGTGCCGGGTTCATGAAGTTCTGTCCCAGTCCACCAAACATCATCTTTACAATGACTATGGCAAATACGCTGCCAATCACAGCTTCCCACCATGGAAGTCCGGCCGGCAGGTTCAGTGCCAGAAGAAGTCCGGTGACAACCGCACTCAGATCCGGCAGGCTGTTCTTTTTATGTACGATCTTATCAAAAATCCATTCGGAAGCCATACAGCTTGCGATGGTAACTAAAATCAAAAGTAATGCATGCATTCCAAAATTCCAGATACCAAACAGGGTTGCTGGCAGCAATGCGATGATCACATACAGCATAACTCTGCTTGTAGAGTCCTTGGCACGCACATGTGGTGAAGACGAAACCTGATATTTCTCACTCACAACAATCCACCTCTTTCTCTTATTTTTTCTTTCTCTTATCTGCTAATACGAGTTTCTTCATTGTCTTGACGGACTGTGCCACCTGTCTGCGGGAAGGACATACATAACTGCAGCTTCCGCACTCGATGCACTCCAATCCATGCCAGTGTTCAAACTCATCCTTTTGTCCGTGCTCACTGAACTTCGCAAGTCTGCTTGGAACCAGTTTTTCCGGGCACGCTTCCACACACCGGCCACAGCTGATGCATGCGAGCGGTTCAAATTCAGCCACTTCATCTTTTCCAAGACACAACAGAGAAGAAGTCGTCTTTGTGGTAGGAACATCCAGTCCAAAAATGGCAAATCCCATCATAGGACCACCGGATACCAGTTTCTCCGGCTGTACTTTAAAGCCTCCGGCAGCTTCCACCAGCTGCTCGTATGGGGTACCCATACTGTACAAAAAGTTTGACGGAGTAGTAATTGCATCTCCTGTGATTGTCGCAATTCGTTTCATCACAGGAACACCATCTTTGACCGCATGTTTAATTGCAATCATGGTCTCCACATTGTCCACGATACAGCCTGCATCTGCAGGAAGCATTTTGGAATTGATTTCACGTCCGGTTACCGCATAGATCAGCTGACGCTCTCCTCCCTGCGGATACTTTGTCAACAATTCACAGACCTCCATCCGAGGTTCATCCTTAATCAATTCCTTCAGTTTTGCAATTGCATCCGGTTTGTTGTTTTCGACGCCAAACACACCTTTTGCATGGTCAAACAGCTGCAGTACGATCTTCATACCTGCAACCAGTTCTTCCGGATTTTCGATCATTCTGCGGTAATCTGCCGTCAGATATGGCTCACATTCTGCGCAGTTTGCAATGATATACTCGATTTTTTCCGGTTCTTTCGGAGACAGTTTTACGTGTGTCGGGAAACCTGCGCCTCCCATACCAACCACACCGGCCTCCTTAATTCGATCAATGATTTCCTCTCTGGATAAGGATGTCACATCATCCACCGGTGAATACTCACATTCTGTAAACTGATCATCACTCTCAATTACAATGGAATTCACCATATCACCGACTGCCACACGCCGTGGCTCAATTTTCTTTACTGTACCGGATACCGATGAGTAAATCGGGGAAGATACAAAACCGCCAGCTTCTGCAATCTTCTGTCCTTTCTTTACGCTATCCCCTACAGCGACAATTGGAGTGGCTGGTGCACCAATATGCTGTGACAATGGAAAAACCAGTTCCCCTTTGGGTAGAACTTCTTTGATTGGCGCATCCTTGGCAAGTTCTTTGCCTTCATAGGGATGTACGCCGCCTATAAATGTTTTCAAACCCATCCTTGTGCCCTCTTTCCTTATTTTTTTGTCAAAACCATATAGTTTATAACATATTTCATCTTAAATTATAGCACTTTTTGACCATATATGTACTAAAATTTTTAAATTTTTCTGAATATTTTGTATTCTTTTAAATACATAGAAACATGACGAAAAATGAGATTTATGGTATAATCCAGGCACACAAGAAAAATCTTAAATTCACACAAAGGAGTATCTATGAAAATTTTTCATGAAGAAGTCCCCTATACCTGTCAGGACCCTCTCATCGGCCAGCTTTTTGATGAACATTCTATATTTTTTGACATAGAAACTACCGGATTTTCGCCTTCAGCTTCCTCTCTTTATATGATTGGATGTGCCAGTCGAAAAGACACGCAGATCTGTATGGATCAGTTTTTTGCTGAAAAAACGGAGGAAGAAGCCGAAATTCTCACTGCATTTTTTCAGTTGCTGTCACAATATACCACCATCATTACATTTAACGGTGTGGGATTTGATATACCATATCTGAAAGCCAAAGCCGACCGTTACCATATTCCGGAGCATTTTCAGAATTTTAATTATCTTGATATTTTCAAGTCCGTCTCTTCCATTAAATTTTTGCTGAAACTGGAAAATTACAAGCAAAAAACCATTGAATCCTTTCTAGGTCTTCCAAGAGAGGACGAAAAAACAGGAGGAGAGCTGATCGATGTGTATTTTACGCACGTTAAGCATCCGACCGAGGAAACACTGCATCTTCTTCGGATCCATAATTACGAAGATGTTCTGCACATGATCGATTTGCTTTCCATTTTATCCTATACAAAAGTATTCGATGGTCAATATACCATCCTCTCCCACCGGATCGATCATTACCATGCATATGATGGAAGTGAAGGAGAGGAATGGATCGTCACCATGCAAAACAACTATCCCGTTCCACGCCAGCTTTCCTGTAAACAGGATGATTTTTATCTGATGATCGAAAAAGACCGCACTTCTCTTCGTGTCCCGGTCTATGAAGGGGAACTACATTATTTTTATTCCAATTACAGGGATTACTACTATCTGAAAAAAGAAGATATGGCAATACACAAAAGTGTCGCCTCATTTGTAGATAAAGAATACCGGGAAAATGCCAAAGCAAGCAACTGCTATACGCGAAAATCCGGGAAATTTCTTCCACAGTACAACAGCATCATGCAGCCGGAGTTTCGCAAAGAATATAAAGATAAAATCAGTTACTTTGAGATAACAGATGATTTTTGTGCTTCTGATATTATGTTGCACCGCTATATTGATCACATCTTAAAAAATATGATGAAGAAAAAATAAAAAATTTAAGTCCATAAAAAATGCATGCTCTTATGTATCAGACATAAAAACATGCATTTTTATTTGTTCCCTTAAGTATTTTTTTCAAAATAAAAACTGCTGAGTCTGTCAAATCCCAGCTCTTTATAATTGGTGATCTGTTCCGTACTTCCGATAAATAAAACGCCATGACTTTTCAGTGACTGATGAAAATTCTTATAAATCATATCCTTGGCATCATCCGTAAAATAGATAACGACATTTCTGCAGAGAATCATATCAAAATCTCTTGGATATGGATCTTTTAACAGATTATGCTCTTTAAACGTCACGCAACGCTTAATCTCATCCGAAATCTGATATGATTTTCCGATCTGTTTAAAATATCTGCGTTTGAATTCCGGCGGTACATTTGCAATGCTCTTTTCATTGTACAAACCAACCTGTGCTTTCTGAAGAACCTGCTTGTCCAGATCGGTTGCCGTAATATGAATATTGGAAAGTGGGATGTGCTTGGATAATGCCATGACAAGAGAATACGGTTCATCTCCTGTTGAACATGCTGCACTCCACACATGCAGATTTCTTCCATGTTCTTTAACAAGTTTCGGAATAACATTCTCATCCATCAGTTTCCACTGGTCCGGATTACGGTAAAACTCAGAAACATTGATCGTAAGGAAATTGACAAACGCCTCAAATTTATCCTTATCTGTCTTCAGCACACGGATATACTCATCGTAATTGCTGCATCCATGCTTTGTTGCGATCGTATCAATTCGTCTGCGCATCTGCTTTTCTTTGTAATAATTCAAATCAATTTTTGTCAGAGCATAGACGTCTTTTTTGAATTTTTCATAATTGTCAAACATAGACTTTTACCCCTTATAAAGAATAAGAAGCTGCCCGAAGGCAACTTCTTACCTATGAAAATTTACAGTAAATTATTCCTCTGTCTCAGCATCCTCAGCTGGAGCTGCAAGAGCTTTGATACTTAAGCTGATCTTCTTTTCTTCTTCATTGAAGTCTACGATCTTTGCTTCTACTTCCTGACCAATCTTTAATACGTCAGAAGGCTTCTCTACGTGGTCCTGAGAAATCTGGGATACATGAAGTAATGCATCTACTCCAGGAGCAAGCTCTACGAATGCACCGAAATCTGTCATACGTGCAACTTTTCCCTTTACTACATTGCCAACAGCATACTTCTCTGCTGCACCGTTCCAAGGATTCTCATCCTCAAATTTCATGCTGAGTGCGATCTTGGTATCTGTAATGTTCTTGATAAATACGCGAACTTTCTGACCAACAGTAAATACTTTCTTAGGATTCTCAACTCTGCCCCATGACATTTCTGAGATATGAAGTAATCCGTCTACTCCACCTAAATCGATGAATGCGCCGAAATCTGTAACATTCTTTACAGTTCCTTCGATGACATCGCCAACTTTGATCTTAGCAAGCAGCTCTTTCTGAAGTTCTGCCTTCTTTGCAAGTAATAAAGTCTTGCGGTTACCAATAATTCTTCTCTTTCTAGGATCAAATTCTGTGATTACGAACTCAATTTCCTGATCCTTGAACTTGCTTAAATCTTTCTCATATGTGTCAGATACAAGGCTTGCCGGGATGAATACTCTTGTTTCATCCACATTGACACATACACCACCAGTAAGCACCTGGCTGACTTTTGCCTTTAAAATTTCCTGATTTTCGAAAGCTTCCTCTAATCTCTTGCTTCCCTTCTCTGCAGCAAGACGCTTGTAAGAAAGGAGA
>DLQV01000131.1:7209-11519 GCA_002474415.1 Lachnospiraceae bacterium UBA7598 | reverse complement strand
CTGGCAAAAAGTTACCAGGATGTATATGCAGCGGTACAGAAAAAATCCAATTCACAAAAGGAGTTGGCAGAAGGCACAGTGGAAGATTCGTTTGCTGTAGATACCGGTTCTGACGAAGCGAAAAAAGATTTGTCCGGCAACTATTCCGATACCAATTTGCAGGTAAATGGGGTGGACGAAGGTGATATTGTCAAAAATGATGGAAATTATCTGTATGTGCTGAATGATGACCGGGTGACCATTGTGGATATTCGGGACAAAAATATGCGTAAGCTGTCGGAAATACGGCCGGAACTGACGGAAAATGATATTCTTTTGCAGCTATACGTGGATAACGACCGGCTGTATGTTATCAAGCAGGGATGGGAAACACAACAGGAAGAGATTCAGTCCGACAGCACGGAGGCTGACAATGATTCCGGTTTTATCGGATGTGACAAAGATATCGCTTATGAACAGGACGGAAATGTGAGCACAATTCTTTTGACATATGATATTTCTGATCGTGCAAATCCGGTATTAAGTGCAACCATGAAAATGGATGGAGCATACCAGAGTTCCCGTAAAGTGGGGGATTTTATTTATCTGTTTACTGACCGCTGGGTGTCCGGATATGGGAAAACCTGGAAGGAACAGACTATTCCGGAGATCGCCGGAGAAAAAGCAGATGCCGGATGTTTTTATGTGCAGAAGGATGGGACAACAGAAGTCATTATGGCATCTGTAAATCTTAAAGAGCCATCGAAGGCTGCAGACCATATGGTGCTTCTCGACAGCGGACGACAGGTTTATATGGGAACGGATGCAATCTATCTGTATCAGACGGAATATGAGCGTGGAGAAAAGACAAAGATCGCGAAGTTTTCTTATAAGAATGGAATGTTTTCAGCAATTGCAGAAACAACCGTAAAGGGGGCGGTCCGGGATACGTTTGCTATTTCGGAAAGTGGGGGAGAACTTCGTGTTCTGACAACAGATTCCCAAAATTCTTTATCCGAAAACCGCCTGTATCTGCTGGATGCGGACCTGAAAAAAGAGGGATTGCTGGAAAATATTGCAAAGGGAGAAGAGATTTATGCGGCACGGTATCTGGGAAATATAGCATATTTCATTACTTATCATAATACGGACCCGTTGTTTGCGGTGGATATTTCCGATCCGGCACATCCGAAGCCGCTTGGAAATGTGAAGATGACAGGATATTCCGATTATTTGCACCCGTTTGGAGATGGACTGTTGCTTGGCATCGGATATGAAACCGATGCTAAGACAAGCGAGAAGACAGGGGTAAAACTGACAATGTTTGATATCTCCGATCCGATAAACCTCAGGATTCTGGATTCTGTGACGATAAACGAAGATTTCTGCAGTGCCGCAGAGAATTACAAGTGTGCATTTGTAGATACCGCACGTGGACTGGTCGGATTTGCGACAGAGACCTGGACCAAAACCAATTATAACAGGTATATGCTGTTTCAGTGGGATGGAACGTCTTTTGTAAAGAAAATTTCCTTAAAGAGAACACAGCAGGAAATTGATACGTGGACCGGTGCGGAACAGATGCGGGGACTTTCTGCGGGTGACCGTTTTTATGTGCTTCATGTGGAACGGGATGATTTTACGCTCATTTCCTATGATATGAAAGATGATTTTCAAAAGATTGAGACTCAAAAATATTAAAAAAGCATAAAAAACGATATAAAAACGAAGCTTTTTTGCACATTTTTCTTGAAAAAGGTTTTACTTCTTGTTAAAATATGTTATAGTTAAGTAACAAAGTTGTAACAAATCGGAGGAAATGCATTGAAGTTTAAGTTTACATGGGGCAAGAAGTTGATCGCAGGTATTTTATTGGCGGCAGTTGTAGTAGGGGGTACTGCAGCGCCGGCAGAAGCAGCAACAAAGAAAAGTACCGCGGTTGTGGCACAGGATAATTACCGGAAAACATTGTGTAAAGGATTTCTCGGAAAAAGCTATGGCAGCGTGGTTGATGGAATCCGCTGTGACTGCAGTGGTTACACACGGGCAGCACTGAATCGCCTGGAGAGCAAAGGGTTAAAAGGAACAGCTCTTAAAAATGTTAAAGTTGGAGCACATTGTACAAGAGACTGGGTGAGCGGTTCAAGTATTTCATATACGACAGGCGTTGCGACACAGGGTGCAATCCAGTGGAGTTCCAGCACTAAGAAGTCTATTGGAAGAAAAAGCAGCGGGAAAAGCCTTTCCCAGTTGGAACTTGGTGATGTTGTCGTTTATGGCAAGGGTGGTTCTTCCTCCCACATAGCTGTGTATTTCGGAGAGTTTTCTTCGATGGAAGACGTAAAAGATTATCTGGAAGACATTGGTGTTTATCAGAGAGGAACTTTAAAAAAATCTTCGGGAAACAAATACAGTTATAACGGCCGCACGATTGTGCATAAGTATGGAAGCAGTAAATACTGGCGGATTCATTCCACCTGCAGCGGAATTATGATTGACAATGACATTGCAGGAACCAGCGGATATACATCTTCCTTTGGAAAGTGGAAATGGACCTTTGATACGGGGATCGAGGTAGAATAAAATAATAAACAAAAAGCTCTGCGTTTTCAATATCACGAAAACGCAGAGCTTTTTTATATGGTATATTTAATCGACCAGTTTATCCAGTTCTTTGATATATTCTGTTTCGCTTGAGAACTGATGATTTGCTTTTTTTGCATACAGACCAACCGCTGTCTGGGACTTCTTGATTGCCTGCATAGTTCCGGCTCCGGCAACACAGCCACCCGGACAGGCCATGCCTTCAAGAAGGTATCCCGGATACTTGCCTAATGTGGCAAGTTTTAAGAGCTGACGGCATTCTTTTAATCCTTCAGCATTTGCCACCTTGATCTCCTGATCCGGATGATCACGTTTGATGACATCAACGACAGCCTGTGCAACACCTCCGGCAACGGCGAAGTTTCTTCCGTCGGTGGAAGCATCACTTACACCGTCCGGATCTTCTTCCATATTTTCCAGATCCACATGTTTCGCATCAAAAATACCGGCCATCTCTTCAAAGGTAAGTACGAAATCTACTTCACTGCGGACGCTGCGGCGCATAGCTTCTAGTTTCTTAGCTGCACATGGTCCGATAAAGACAACCTTCGCATTTGGGTTATGCTTTTTGATGAGACGTGCAGTTAATGTCATAGGAGTCAGTGCCATGGAAATACAGTTGGCATGTTCCGGGAATAATTTCTTTGCCATGACAGACCATGCCGGACAGCAGGAAGTTGCCATGAATGGAAGTTCATCCGGGACTTCTTTTAAGAAATCTTCTGCTTCCTGCTTTGCACACAGATCCGCACCGATCGCTACTTCAAAGACATCTGCAAAGCCGAGCGCTTTCATGGCTGCACGAAGTTTACCAGGGGTAACTTTCGGTCCGAACTGACCGACAAACGCAGGAGCGACAGCTGCATAAACCTTTTCTCCGGACTGGATTGCACGGATTGTCTGGAAAATCTGGGATTTGTCAGCAATGGCACCGAACGGGCAGTTTACCAGACACTGACCGCAGGAAACACATTTGTCGTAATCGATATTGGCTTTGCCGTTTTCATCTGAAGAGATGGCATCCATACCACATGCTTTGGCACATGGACGTTCCTGGATGATAATGGCGTTGTAGGAGCAGACGCTTGCACAGCGGCCGCACTTAATACATTTTTCCTGATCAATGATGGACCTTCCGGTTGTACGGTCTAAGGAAACCGCTCCTTTTGGGCAGACTTCCATACAAGGATGTGCCAGACATCCCTGACAGCCGTCCGTTACATGTACACGCTTTTGAGGACAGGCATTGCAGGCAAATTTAATGACATTAATGAGAGGCGGAGTATAGTAAGTTTCTGCCTGGTCAGCAGCTTCAATGCCATCTGATACTGGGGCATGTTCTGCAGCACTGCGGTTTGGCAGGCCCATTGCCAGACGCAGGCGTTCGCCTACGATTGCACGCTCCAAAAATACATCGTTTCTGAAATTTCCGGTTTCTCCCGGAATAATCTTGTATGGAAGTTCTTCCATATGTTCCTTTATAGGCCATTCGGTATGATAAGCCATACGGGCTACTTCTGTAAAAATTTTGTGACGGATTTCCTGAATTCGGGTTTCGACGCCTCTCATGATAATTCCTCCTTGTGTTTGTAATGGATAATTGTAAAATAAAATTTTCTGCGTTTCTATATAATAATAAGAAACTCACAGGAAAACTTGTTTTGTCATATTCCGGGGATATTGTAGCAAATAATACACATACTCTCAATAAGTATGCTGTTCTTTTT
>DLQV01000131.1:6752-7109 GCA_002474415.1 Lachnospiraceae bacterium UBA7598 | reverse complement strand
TGCAGAGGCAACCCGGCGATTTCTCTTGCATTTTAGAGGCCGTTGGAATTTTTTCAATTTTCAGCAAGTCTCGTACATGGATGTACGAGGCAGGTGGTCATTGAGCCCGGAAGGCGAATGACCACCGGTTGCGTCCGCCTGATAATAACTGAAACAAAAATTCCTACAGCCTCTTAAATGCAACGAGCATGAGCCGGATTGCCTCTGCACAAACCATTCCCCGTCCTTTCGAGCCACTACTAAATGACATTATGCACAAAATCCCAGTTCTGTTTTTGTGAATGATTTTGACGGAAAATGATTGACGATGACAGAAAATATAACTATAATAAGAATCATCAAATGAATGATTTTGAA
>DLQV01000131.1:6511-6674 GCA_002474415.1 Lachnospiraceae bacterium UBA7598 | reverse complement strand
CATATGCTTGCAGAAGAAAGATTTTCAAGGATATTGTCCATAATAGAAACTGAGGGAAGTGCCACAATGCAGGAATTGATGACGGCACTTGATGCTTCAGAGTCAACGGTTCGCCGGGACTTAAATACGATGGATGAAAATGGTTTGTTGACCAAAGTACATG
>DLQV01000131.1:1571-6473 GCA_002474415.1 Lachnospiraceae bacterium UBA7598 | reverse complement strand
CACACATGATGAAGATGTCAGAAACCGTAAGGCAATGAATGCAGAGCAAAAGCATGCGATTGCAAAGTATGCAGCATCTCTCATCCGTCCGGATGACTTTGTTTATCTGGATGCCGGAACATCCACCGAGGCAATGATCCCTTTTATTAAGGAAACGCAGGCGGTGTTTGTGACAAATGCCATCAGCCATGCAAAGCTTCTGGCGGAAAAAGGATGTCGTGTTTATCTGCTGGGAGGCGAATTCAAATCCCAGACGGAGGCAATTGTCGGAGAAGAAGCCATGGAGATGCTTTCCAAGTATAATTTTACCAAAGGATTCTGGGGAACGAACGGAATCAGCGTCAGCAAAGGATATTCGACCCCGGAGATTAAGGAAGCCATGGTGAAGAAATATTCCATGAAGAATTGCAAGCGCTGCTACATTCTGGCAGATGCCAGCAAGTTTGACCAGCTTTCCAGTGTGAAGTTTGCTGATTTTGATCAGGCAACGATCATAACAACGGAGCTGTACAAGCCGGCACTTAAAAAATACAAAAATATTGTGGAGGTGAAAGAATGATCTATACTGTAACATTTAATCCATCCATTGATTACATTGTAAATGTAGACAACTTTATGACAGGTATGGTTAACCGTACCAGCAAGGAAATCATTTTTCCGGGTGGGAAAGGCATCAATGTTTCGATGGTATTGAAAAATCTTGGAGAAGAAAGCACAGCACTTGGATTTATGGCAGGATTTACCGGAGATGCCATCACCCGTCTTCTGAAGGAGAAAGGTGTCACCGCAGATTTTATTCATGTTTCCGAAGGATTGTCCCGTATCAATGTAAAGCTGCGGGCACAGACCGAGACGGAAATTAACGGACAGGGACCGAGAATTGCATCCGGAGATATCCGTAAACTGTATGAAAAGCTCGATGCATTGCAGGATGGTGATACACTGGTGCTTGCCGGAAGTATCCCGGACACGATGCCAGAGTCTATGTATATGGATATTATGGAACATCTGCAGAGTAAAAAACTTAATATTGTGGTAGATGCGACCAGAGATCTGCTGATGAATGTACTTGCATATCATCCGTTTTTGATCAAACCAAACAATCATGAGCTGGGAGAGATTTTCCACACCATAATCAATGATAAGGATGAGGTTGTGAAGTATGCAAAACGCATGCAGGGAAAAGGTGCAAGAAATGTATTAGTTTCCATGGCAGGTGACGGAGCCGTCCTTGTGACGGAAGACGGTCAGGAGTTCCGGGCAGAGGCGCCGAAAGGAAAGCTTGTGAATTCCGTAGGTGCCGGAGATTCCATGGTGGCTGGTTTTATCTATGGATATTTAAATGGCGGCAGCTATGCGGATGCATTCCGCTATGGCGTATGTACCGGAAGTGCCAGTGCTTTTTCCGAAGAGCTGGCAACAAAAGAGGAAGTACTTGCATTGATGGATGCAAATATAAAATTATTTTAAGGAGGGTATACTATGAGAATCAGAGATTTGCTTGCAGCTGAGAGCATTGAGCTGAATGGTTCTGCAACCGGAAAACAGGATGTACTGAACAAAATGGTTGATCTCATGGCAAAAAGCGGAAAAATCCGCGATGTGGAAACTTACCGGAAAGGTGTTTTTGCAAGAGAGGAAGAAGGAACAACCGGAATCGGAGAAGGAATTGCGATTCCACACTGCAAGTCGGATGCTGTGAAAGCACCGGGACTGGCAGCTATGGTGGTAAAAGATGGTGTAGAGTTTGACGCACTGGATGGAGCGCCTGTCAATTTACTGTTTCTGATTGCTGCTCCAAACACCGAGGATAATGTACATCTGGAGGTGCTCAGCAAACTTTCCGTACTTCTGATGGATGAGAATTTCACAAACGGACTGAAAAATGCGAAGACCGTAGAAGAATTCTTAAAAGTTATTGATAATGCAGAACGTGCAAAGGATGAGGATCAGAAAGAAGACGAAACCGGTGCAAAATACAAGGTACTTGCTGTAACCGGATGTCCGACCGGAATTGCACATACTTACATGGCAGCCGAAAGCTTAGAGAAGCATGCAGCTGAGATGGGAATTACGATTAAGGTAGAGACCAGAGGTTCCGGCGGAGCCAAGCATGTGCTTACTGACGAGGAGATTGCAGGAGCGACCGCAATCATCGTCGCAGCAGACACCAAAGTTCCGATGGACCGCTTCGATGGAAAGAAAGTCATTGAATGTAAGGTTGCAGACGGAATCAACAAGGCAGAGCAGTTGTTAAACCGTGCGGTAGCCGGTGACGCACCAATCTACCATGCGGCAGAGGGTAGCAGGAAAGAAGAAAAAGAAGAAGGCGGTTCCACCGCACACATGATCTATACGCACCTGATGAACGGTGTATCCCATATGCTTCCGTTCGTTATCGGCGGCGGTATCATGACAGCGATTGCATTTCTGATTGATACCCTGATGGGCTACGGTGCAACAGGTGGATCGGCATTCGGCTCCTGTACTCCGTTATCGGCATTCTTCAAATATGCCGGAGGTCTGGCAATGGGACTGATGGTTCCGGTGCTTGCAGGTTATATCGCATACTCGATCGCAGACCGACCGGGACTTGCAGTTGGTTTTACGGGTGGATTGTTAGCTTCAAGTGGTAATGCACTGATCACCGGTTATAACTGGGCAGATTCCACAACCGGTTTCCAGAAGTTTATTGCGGATTTTGCATTTCAGGGTGCCAACGGCGGTAACACGGTTTCCGGGTTCCTCGGCGGAATCTTAGCCGGATTCCTTGCCGGATTTATTGTACTGTTCCTGAAAAAAGCGTTTTCGAAACTGCCGGCTTCCTTAGACGGAATTAAGCCGACATTGATTTATCCGTTACTTGGAATTTTAATTATCAGTATTTTAATGTGCTTCATCTTTAACCCATTGATCGGACTGATCAATACTGGACTGAGCAACGGACTGACCGCAATCTCTGATGCAGGATACATCACTGTACTTGGACTGATCCTCGGTGCAATGATGGCGATTGATATGGGTGGCCCAATCAACAAAGCCGCTTATGTATTTGGTACCGGCGTACTGGCAACTGCAAGCCAGATGCTTGAAAAAGGTGCACAGCCAAGTGACCCGGCTGTTCAGGCATGTTACATTGCTATGGCAGCAATCATGGTCGGTGGTATGGTTCCTCCAATCGGAATTGCACTTGCCTGCCAGTTCTTCCCGAAGAAATTCACAAAGGAAGAGCGTGGATCCAAGGTATCCAACTTTGTAATGGGTGCTTCCTTCATCACCGAGGGTGCGATCCCGTTTGCGGCAGCAGATCCGCTTCACGTAATTCCATGTACCTTAGTTGGTGCCGGAGTTGCAGGATTTTTATCCGCACTGTTTAAGTGTACATTGATGGCTCCACACGGTGGAATCTTCGTATTTGCAACCGTAGGACATCCGCTTTTATACATCCTTGCATGGGCAGTCGGCTCTGTCATAACAGCTGTATTGCTTGGACTGATCAAAAAGGATGTTAAATAAATGAAAAATATTATTTGTCAGCAATGACATGGAAAAATTCGAATATTACAGGTAAATTTGTAAACAGTAACATTGGAAAAAACAAAATTTAAAAAGGAGAATTATCATGAAAGAATTTACTTATACCATCAAAGACGAGCAGGGAATCCACGCAAGACCAGCAGGAGAGCTGGTAAAGGCAGCAGCTGCATATCCATGTAAAGTAACCATCAGCAAGGATGGCAAGGAAGTAGACGCAAAGAGAATTCTCGGTGTTATGGGACTTGGTGTAAAATGCGGACAGGAAATCGTATTAAAGACGGATGGAGATCAGGAAGAGGAAGCAATCGCAGCACTCAGCAAATTCTTAGAGGAGAAACTGTAAGAAGCAGTTTCGACAACCGTTCGCGGAGAATCAATCAGGAAAAGGATGAGGTGACGCTATGACAATTCAGGGTAAAAGCGTATACAGCGGGGTGGCCATCGGCCGCCTTGCCATATACCGGAAATCAGAAAATCAGGTAAAGCGGGAGAAAATCACAGATACCGCAAAAGAAGTAAAACGGTTTGAAGATGCCAAAGATACCGCAAAACAGCAGCTTGCAGGGCTTTATGATAAAGCATTAAAAGAAGTCGGTGAAGTCAATGCGGCAATCTTTGAAGTACATCAGATGATGCTGGATGACCTTGATTATATCGAATCCATCACAAATATGATTGAAGGCCAGCAGGTCAATGCCGAATATGCCGTGGCAACGACCGGAGATACGTTCTCCGAGATGTTTGCGGCAATGGATGATGATTATATGCGTGAGCGTGCGGCCGATGTCAAGGATGTGTCAAACCGCGTAATTTCCATTCTGCAGGGCAATGGAGGAAATGGTCTGAATGCCGATGAGCCGGTGATTTTGCTTGCCGATGATCTGGCACCAAGTGAGACCGTACAGCTTGATAAATCAAAGGTGCTTTCCTTTGTAACCCGTCACGGTTCCACCAATTCCCATACTGCGATTCTGGCCCGTACCATGAATATCCCGGCACTCATCGGTGTGGATTTTCCGGAAGATGTCGATGGAAAAATGGGTATCGTGGATGGATACGAGGGCAAGATCATCATCGATCCCCCGGTCTCCGTCATGGAAGCTTATCAGAAGAAGAAAGCAGAGGACGAAGAGAAGAAGCGTCTGCTGCAGGAACTCAAGGGCAAGGAGAATATCACAAAGGACGGAACAAAGATCAATCTGTATGCAAACATCGGAAGTGTTGGTGACGTGGCATCGGTACTGGCAAATGATGCCGGTGGCATCGGACTGTTCCGAAGTGAATTCCTTTATCTGGAGAGCAAGGATTATCCGACCGAGGAAGAGCAGTTTATGGCATATCGCAAGGTAGCCGAGGCAATGGCAG
>DLQV01000131.1:0-1471 GCA_002474415.1 Lachnospiraceae bacterium UBA7598 | reverse complement strand
AAAGAGGATAATCCGGCAATGGGTTACCGTGCGATCCGTATCTGTCTGGACCGCCGCGAGGTATTTAAGACACAGCTTCGCGCACTGTATCGGGCAAGTTATTACGGAACAATCGCCATCATGTTTCCGATGATCATCTCTGTCACAGAGGTACAGACGATTAAGAAGATCATCGAGGAAGTGAAAAAAGAACTTGATGAGGAAAAGATTCCATACAAGGACGTCGAGCTTGGTATTATGATCGAGACTCCGGCAGCCGTCATGATGTCCGAAGAACTGGCACAGGAAGTGGATTTCTTCTCTGTCGGAACGAATGATCTGACACAGTATACACTGGCGATCGACCGGCAGAATCCAAAACTTGATAACATTTATGATTCTCATCATCCGGCAATCCTTAAGATGCTTAAGATGATTGTGGACAACGGCCATAAGGGTGGCTGCTGGGTTGGTATCTGTGGCGAGCTTGGGGCAGACACGACACTGACCGAGACATTTCTCCGTATGGGATATGATGAGCTTTCTGTCAGCCCATCTATGATCTTGAAGGTTCGGCAGGAGATCCGTTCACTGGATCTGAAAGCTTAAAAGGGTGGCTGACTTAACAGCCGGTACAAGGGAGTATTTTATATAGTAAACGGGAAAAGCCGGTGCATCATCTGGGATGTACCGGCTTTTTCCATCTGGAATAATATTTGAATTTCGCATATTTTTCTGTATAATTGAGGAAGAAAGTACGCAAGATAATACGCAAGTAGTGGAGGATGGAAAGACATGTATGAACCGCCGTTTACAACTTAAAAAATGTAAATGTAGATGTCCCGTTGCATCAGATCGTCGGGATTGCAGGCGTATCCGGCTCCGGAAAATCATCGCTGGCGCTTGGCGTGTTGTATGTGCTTGATGAGCCGTCGATCGGTCTGCACCCGTCGAATATTGTAGGACGGAATACCGTGATGCTTTCGCCCGCCTGTAGCGTTGGATACAGCTCTGTGTCTCCGAAGGATTGAAAAGGTGTTTCTATTGCGGATTCTAACAAAGTGTAATCTCTGACCCCATCACTTCCACCTGTTTGTTGAATAAGCTGAGAATGGAGCATAAGGATCTGTTCTTTGCTCAGTTTTTTCATTTGGATAATACCTCATATGCCTCCTGATTGTGTGCCATAAGTTTTTTAGAGATACTTAAAACATTTTCATCAGACGCAATTACATCTTCATCTGCTTTACTAAAATCAATTACAAGATATCTTGCAACTTTTGAAAAATTTTGGTTGGCCTCTGAAATGGAAATCATTGTATTAGTGTCTATAGTCAATTTTTATACCTCCATTTTTTCTTTATCATATACAAATACTAGGTCAAATACAACCTTATTTTTGTACTTTGCTTATATTGCTCAAAGTCATTTTATTACATAAAAAAGCCATTTCGTTACATGAAACTAGGTCCAGACCATAAACGATCCGATT
>DLQV01000129.1 GCA_002474415.1 Lachnospiraceae bacterium UBA7598 | reverse complement strand
AATAAGGTCAGGTTCTTTGCAATGTCATCTTTGTTAAAATCAATGGTATCTCCGACAATGCTCTCATCAACGGTTTCGATATCAAACAGACGAAGCTTTGTCGTACGGTTGTTGTATCCGACAACATCAATGTTATATAATCTGGACTGTACGGCAAATCCACCGAACTGTACCGGATAGGTGATATCGGTCTTTGTCAGCCAGCTGTCCGGTGTGATCCATGGGTTTGGAGTCTCTTTCTGCAGATTGTGGTCAAATACCTGTTTGAACAATCCGTAGTGATAATTTAATCCGACACCGTCACCGTTTAATCCGAGTGTTGCGATAGAATCCAGGAAACATGCTGCCAGACGTCCAAGTCCACCATTTCCGAGTGAAGGCTCAAGCTCGATCTCCTCAATCTCTCCAATGTTTTTTCCGGATGCTTCAAGCTCGGACTTTACACTGTCGTAAATGCCAAGGTTGATCAGGTTGTTGGATAAAAGCTTTCCGATCAGGAATTCTGCGGAGATGTAGGACAGCTTCTTCTTTCCTTCGTTGCTGACCTTGTCCTCTGCCATCTGCTTTGTCATATCAAGAAGTGCGTAATAGATTTCTTCATTGGAACACTTCTCAATGGTCTTGTTATATTTCATGGATACTGCTTTTGCTAAAGTCATGTGTTTTCCCTCCCACAAGATTTCGTGTTGTTTTGATGTACTTAGTATATGATTTTTTCCTGCTGATTTCTTGTCGTATTCAAGCAAAAACTGATACTATTCTATCATTTTTTATATTTTTCAAAATGGTATCTGTGACTATGTACCAATTTCAGCGTCCATAAATTAGTACATTTTCACAACAGCCGTCCTGTTTCCGGTTTTTTCTTCTGACACATTTCCTTTTTTTTCTACTTTACGGCTTTTTTTCACTCTGATACAATAAAACCATGAATATACTCGAATATGAAAATTATCATGAAACAATTACACATGGCGATATCGTCTTTCCCTATAACACCTACTTATGTTCCATCCCGCTGGATTTTCCGCGTGTACCGCTGCACTGGCACGACGAGCTGGAACTGATCTACATCAAAAAGGGCATGGGACGCATTACGGTAGATTTCCGGGAATACAAAGTAAAAGGACCGACTCTGGCTCTGATTCTGCCGGGACAGCTCCACTCGATTGACCAGTTAGAAGATGCCTCTATGGAATACGAAAATATCATCTTTAATCCGAGTATGCTGATTCCACGGCAGAACGATGTGACCGCCACCGATTTTCTTCTTCCTCTTATGAGCGGAAAAGTCACGGTTCCAACCATCTTCACCCCGGTTTATCCTTATTACACGGATGTCATCACACCGATTGATGCCTGTGACGAGATCAGTAAAACCAAACCTCAGGGCTATGAACTGTACATCAAAAGTCAGTTGTACCAGTTTTTCTTTATTTTAGACAACCGCTGCCGGAACTTAACGACAAGCAGTAACCGCAAAACGCTTGATAAAATGAAGATTGTTTTAAAATACATCGAAAATAATTACATGCAAAAAATAACGATTGCCGATATCGCGGCAACCGTTGATTTTTCCGAATCTCATTTTATGCGGTATTTCAAAGAAACTATGGGAACGTCTTTCGTGGACTATCTGCGGGACTACCGCCTGACGATCGCCTCGCGCCTGCTGACAACTTCGGACTCCTCCATTCTGGATATTGCAGCAGAATCCGGTTTTGAAAATCTTTCCTATTTCAATCGTGCGTTCAAGCAGAAATACAGCATGACCCCGCGCCAGTTCCGGAAGGAAAGCCGGTAAGTTTTAAGACTCAGCCCAATGTATTTACACCAGGAAAAACAAAGAAAAGCCTGCGGCAAAAAGAAATCCCGCCACCACATCACTGATAAAATGCACCCCGGACACCACCCGGATCCATGCAATCACGACTGCCATAAGCAAAAATAGAATTCCCACCGTCGGGCACACAAACAAGAACGTAAACGCAATCACTGCCGCTGAAAACACATGCCGGCTCGGCCAGGAATGTCCTTTCGTATCTTTTGGAATCACAGGTGTCAGTTCAAATATTTCATACGGCCGTTTCCGATTAATCAAAGCCCGCATAGCCGTCACAATAATAAATCCGTCCAACGGCACACAGATGGCCTTGTATAGCCGCATGTCCTTCTGCCACAACAGCCACAGAAGCAGACATGGATATGCCACAAAAATCACAGCTGTCAATATTTTATTTGCTCTATGTAACGCCCCTGCACGTTTCGGGTCATCCCGAAACGGCTGGGTCATTTTAACGTAAGTTTCTTTTTTCATAGGTAATCCTGTCTATCGTCCGGTATTGGTATTACCGCCATTTGTGGTATTGCCGTTATTTGTGTTTGTATTTGCATTCGGATCTACCGCATCAATCGCATCATCCACACCATCTACCACGGCATCGCCGGCATCTTCCACTCCATCCACAACATCTTTTCCCATATTCCCGATATCTTTTCCGACATTGCCGCCGTTTCGGGAATCATTGGTATCCATATCATTGTCTGTGGTACCATTTCCGGTTGTGTTGTCTGTTCCAGGAACAGTCTCCTGTGTGGTAACCTGTGTATTTGTGGTGTCGTTTACCCCATTGTTGGTTCCATCATCGTTTGCTGTACCACAGGCTGCAAACAGGCAGATTCCTGCTGCAAGCATTCCGCTCATCATCAGAACTTTTAATTTTTTCATCACACATTTCTCCTTTTATTTGATCTACGGAGCTAGTGTGTGCAAAATTCCCATTTATTATACAACAGAATTTTCCAACTTTGCTAGTGTTTTTTCATCTTTGGCTGACAGAGCAGGGAGGCAAGATAAGAAAAAACGAGTGCTGCGGAAAGTCCTGCCGCACAGTTTTTAAAGCCACCCAGAAAAATACCGATAAATCCTTTCTTGTCCACCATCTCTTTGACACCCTTCCAGAGATTGTTTCCAAATCCCAGAAGCGGCACATTCGCGCCCGCCTGCGCCCATTTGGAAAACGGCTCATAAATCCCCACAAATCCAAGGACGGCCCCAAGACAGACCAAAAGAACCATGATACGTCCCGGAAGCATTTTTGTTTTTTCCATCAGAATCTGTGACAGTGCACAGATTATTCCCCCTGTTACAAATGCAATTACATACTGCATATCCCTATCCCTCCTTTTTTGCGGATTGCACACAGCTTTCCAGCACAACACCGTGTGCAATCCCCGGTATCGTCTGTCCTTCATTGAAACTGACCGTAGAAAGCAGCGCACCTGTCGGAACAAAAAGTATTCTTTTCAGTTCCCCGCTTGCCAGCTTTGGCAGAAAATGCGCACTCAGCACAGAAGCTGCACATCCGCATCCCGATCCTCCAGAACCGGTTCCCTGTGTCTGTGAATCAAAAATTAACATGCCACAGTCCTCATGCTGCTCACGGATATCCATTCCTTTTTTCAGCAGCAGATCAAACAGAATCTGCTGACCGACTTCTCCTAAATCTCCCGTAATAATCCGGTCATAGTCCTCTGGTTTTCGTTTAAAATCCGTAAGATTCTGCGCAATCAGCTCGGCGGCTGCCGGTGCCATCACGGCTCCCATATTCATGGAATCTTTGATTCCGTAATCTACAATCTTTCCGGTTGTGACTCCCGTCACCTTTGCCAGCGGCTGCTTCGCATCCTTTGACAGAATAAATGCACCGCCTCCGGTCACTGTCCATGTGGCACTTACCGGGCGCTGATTCGCGTATTCCAGAGGAAAACGGAACTGTTTTTCCGCACTGGCAAAATGGCTCGAAGTGACTGCAGCCACGCGATCCGCATATCCGGCCGCTACCGTCATTGCAGAAAGTGCCAGCGCTTCTCCACACGTGGAGCATGCCCCGTACAGGCCAAACAAAGGAATTTCAAACGTTTTTAATCCAAATGATGAGGCAATCAGCTGTCCGAGCAGATCTCCGGCAAACAGATACCGCATATCTTCCGGCTTTTGATCTGCTTTCCCGAGGGCAAGCGTCAATGCTTCTTTCTGCAGACTGCTCTCTGCGGCCTCCCATGTCTGCTGACCAAATTTATCATCCGGTCCGATACAGTCAAATGCATCTGCCAGGGGACCTTCCCCCTCTTTGGTTCCAACCACAGATGCTGTTCCAATAATAAAAGGAGCCTTTGCAAAGCAAAGACTCCCTGATCCAACCTGCTGATCCATACTGTCTCTCCTTACTTTGTTTTTCTGATAGTATGTACAGGTCATGCGGTTTTATTCTAATGGTATACAGTGTTATGAAACAGAGAGCTTCAGCGTAAGCAGCACAATTTTAAAATCTTAATGTTCTATAATCCAGATAATGTCCTCATTACCAGATCTACATCCTTGTTTTCAAGTTCCTGTATAATATGCAAATATGTTTTCTGGGTAGTAGTCATACTGGCATGTCCCAAGCGTCTTGCTACACTGGCAATGGATACTCCTGCAAATAATAACAGTGATGCATGTGTATGTCGAAGCCCATGAATTGAAATGACTGAAATACCACAATCCCTGCAATGCCTCGCAAGAACATCATTAACCGTTGAATTATATATTTTTTCTTCTCCTACAAAAATCGGCTTATCCTCCGGCAGATTCTTAACCAATTCAGAGAACTTTACAACAATTTGCCAATCTATTTGTATTTTTCTGACCGATGACTTGTTTTTAGTAGGTAAAAAGCCACCTGTTCCTTTATAATCCCAGGTTTTGCTTACCGATAATGTCTGCCTTGCAAAATCAAAATCTGCGGGGGTGATTGCAAGTGCTTCTGAAAAACGCATACCTGTTTTGGCAACCAATAGAATAAACCAATCCCAATTTGGTTTTTCCTTTATGTCAAGATGTGCAATCAATGTATGAAGCTCAAACTGATTGAGATATTTAATCTTTTTTACTTTTGGTGTTTTTCCTTTAATAATTGCTTTTCTTGTAGGATCTCTTTCTATCAGTCCCTCATCAACAGCATCCAGAATTGCTCCTTTCAACTGATGATGAAAATCAAGTGTTGTCTGTCTTTCATGTTCTTTTGCATAATCATTTAAAAGTTGCTGATACATCGTTCTTGTAAGTTCAGATACTTTCAAATCCGGCACCAGTTTTTCTACCCACTTTTGTGTCATTCTATATTTTGCCAAAGTTGCTTCTCTTATGGCATCTTTCTTATATACATTAACCCATTCCTTATAATAATTACAGAAAAGTTCTGTGCTGTTCTCATCATTTCGCATAAGCGCCCTCCATTTCCTGTACTACTTACGCTGATAAGAACAGTAAAGAATATTTATATATACAAATCAATCCTAATGGTTCATAAGTGGTTTAATTTCTTCATCCAGGGTTTTTCTTAACTCAGCAATCATCATTGTATAATATTTAAATTTTGGAATTGCTCTCTCCTGTACTTCCTTGTAACTGGTAAAATTTGCTGTCTCTTTAATTGCACTCTCATTCGGGATCTCTCCATTTCGATAATGCATTGCCGCATACATAACATCATCTTTAGACGTATACCATGTAATACAAAAATCTGTAACTACTTTTTCAATACACTCTTGTTTCATATTTTCAACAATATTCAGAATGGACTGTCCTTTATACTTATTTACATCCTGCTCAATTTTTCCAATTAAAGTGGACATTATCTCAGCTACTTTCGGATTATCTTTTCTGAGTTCTTCCACATATTGCTTTACCTCATCCATCTGCTTTTGTTTTTGTTCCTGTGTAACATCCTGTGATTCATCATCTGGTGATACAATGTTCTGGATCAGATTGATAATATACTCATAATCAATCTTTGTATGACTGTATGCCATTAATTCATAATCTTCATCTACTACAGGCACTCCCGGATCATCAATTTGGCCATCGGTATCTTCTTTAATTTCCTCTTTTGCATTTAAGTACTGTCCTGCATAATCCGTATACTCATCTTCCGTAATACCATATCCAGCCAGCATATTATCATCATACTGTGTAAATGATTTTAATCGTGCAAAAAACTTGTCAAAATCCTGAAACAACTTAACAAATATTTTTTTCTCTTTTATTGACATTCCCGGAACTTCTTCCGGAGTCTCTGCAGATATTCGAAGTGCTTTTAATGACTTGCGAAATGCCGATTCCACCTCTTTCCAATCTGCCAGAAGAGCTGTTTGTGTACTTCCTGCAGAGTACAATCGTACCGCATTATCAACACTCTCCTTAAATAATTTTGGTGCCTGAAATGTAACAATCTGGCCATATACTTTATTTTTATCATAAATACGATTTGTTCTGGAAAATGCCTGAATCAAATCGTGCGGTCCCATTGGCGGTCTGTCAATGAATATCGTCGACAGACACGGTGCATCAAAACCGGTCAGAAGTCGATCGACTACAATCACCAGATCCAGCTGCTCATTTCTGCTCTTATATTTTGCATCCTTCCTTGCAAGACGTTTATTCAGATTTCCATTGTATCCCTGTATTTGAGAAATCTCATATTTTGTTCCAAACATTTTATTGTAATCATCTAATGATTCCTGCATCTTCTGCTGATTTACATGGGAACCTTCTTCGTTTTCTGTTACAGAATAAGTAATTGCAAACTTTGGGAAATCCGGTAATACCTGTTTTATTTTTTCATCTATTTTAAGTGTTGTCTTCCCTTCCTTTACCATTTTCAACAAATCATAATATTTTTGAGCCAATTGAATGGAACTCGTTGTAAGTAACCCCTCATATGTCTTTCCTTTTCCATTTTGAAATCCCAACTTATAATAAGATTTATTCAAAATCACCTCAAGTACTTTCAACATATGACTTTCGGTCACATAAAGATTACTGTCCGTTTCATCCTTTTTATTTTTTGGTCCATTATGTTCCACCTGAAATCCTAAAACGGCATTGTCATGAATGGCATTCTGAATCGTATATTTATGCAGGCAATCTCCATATAATTCCTGTGTAGTACGGGGCAGATCTCCCATCTGTGGATATGGATTTTCCGCAAACCGGGGAGTGCCTGTAAATCCATACCATAAGGAATTTCCAAAAAATCTTTCTATTTCCCGTTTTGTTCCAGGAGTGACAGCTCTATGGCATTCATCTACAACAAATGCAATTTTCAGGTTTTTAATTTTGTGATATTCTGGTGTACCTTCCTGCAATTTTCTGGTAATTAATCTCTGCAATTTCTGGATTGTTGTCACAATCACCTGACGATCATCTGATTTCAACTTTTTCTTTAAATCAAACACATTGTCTGTCTCATCTACATCTATCAGATCATTATTCGCATATGCCTGAAATGCCATGGTGGTCTGCGTATCCAGATCTTTTCGATCAATTAAAAAGATAGCTTTATCAATCGCAGGAATATCCATTAACAAATTTCTGGTAGCTTTGTAAGAAGTTAAGGTTTTTCCTGATCCAGTTGTATGCCATACAAAACCGGATTTTCCAGTCTTGGAAGCATCACGAATTGCTTCTATTGCATGGATCTCATAAGGGCGCAACAAAATCAAACGCTTTGCCTCTTCATCCAATACTGTATATCTCGCGATCATCTCATGTGCCTCCGGAATACGAAGCACACTTTTTGCAAAATCAAGGTAATCGGAAACTGCATTATTTTCTTTATCCAGCCATCCACTGATAAACTTCGGATTCAATTCGGTATCGCTTGCAGCTGAAAAATATTTTGTATCAACCCCGTTGCTGATTACAAACATCTGTACGGCTGAGAATATTCCCGTAAATTTTCCCTCTCCAATATATTTTTTAATCTGCCAGAATCCATCCATATAAGAATGCTGCTTATTTTTCAATTCTATATGAATCATCGGCAATCCATTAATCATAAGAGTAACATCAAATCTTCGATCTCTTACATTTACACTACTATCCTCATCCGTTTTTAACGCATTGTACTGATTAATCACCTCATAAACACTGCTTCCACCTGCAATATGCTCATGATTCATCACAACAAGATGCAACCGTTCGGTATCCCTTTGTACATGTACCATTACTTTTCCATTTTCACCAACTAACCATTCGCCTGCCTTATAGAATGATGAAAACTGCAGTTGATTCTTTACCTGTTCAAATTCTGCAT
>DLQV01000210.1:6049-6229 GCA_002474415.1 Lachnospiraceae bacterium UBA7598 | reverse complement strand
CGGTTTCCACTTTACGGGAAAGATTCCGGATTACGCGCCGGATACGAAAATATATATGTTTGCCAGCCATAAACATCAGGATCATTTTGATATGGATATTCTGCGCTGGAGTGAAAAATATCCAAACATTCATTATATTTTATCCAAGGACATCCGCATCAGTCCGCATTTTCTGCAAAA
>DLQV01000210.1:3237-5990 GCA_002474415.1 Lachnospiraceae bacterium UBA7598 | reverse complement strand
GGATGTGCGAAAAAAAGTGACGTTTGTATCCGCAAATAATCACTATGAAGTGGATGATCTGGATATCCAGACATTGCTGTCTACCGATGCGGGAGTGGCATTTTATGTGAATGTACGCGGGGTAAGCATCTTCCATGCAGGAGATTTAAATGACTGGAAGATGGAACATGTGGGAGAACTCATAAACGGCAAACAGGAACGCGCTTTCCGGCACGAGATCCGTAAGCTTACGGACAAGCCGATCAATTTTGCATTTGTTCCGATGGATCCGCGGCTGGGACCGTACCAGACACTCGGAATAGATTTTGTGCTGAAAAATACCGATGCAGAGTTTGTTTTTCCGATGCATATGTGGCAGGATTATTCTGCAATTAAGGAGTATAAAAAACACATTACAAATCTTGGAATGGCTGACCGCGTAATTGAAATCGAAAGGGAGAATCAGGTATTTCCGTTCGGGGAACTCTAACTCTTGAATTTACAAATAATTTCATATATAATAATTAAGTTAATGGGGTGACAACAGAGAGGAGAAAACTATATGGCAGATTTTCTTTTATGTATTGGCAGATATGTGGTCGAGATGGTCATTTTGGCTTTGATCGGCGGATTAGGGGCATTTATTGGTATCAAACTTCGCAGGTACAAGGATGCGAAGGCTGACACGACGAAAGAATGATTTTGGAGGAACTGGTAATGAAAAAGAGTTATGGCGTAAATGAGCTGCGCCGGATGTATCTTGACTTCTTCGAGAGCAAGGGACATCTTGTCATGAAGAGTTTTTCATTAGTACCACACAATGACAACAGCTTATTACTCATCAATGCGGGAATGGCACCGCTCAAGCCATATTTTACAGGACAGGAGATTCCACCACGCAGACGTGTGACAACATGTCAGAAGTGTGTGCGTACCGGAGATATTGAAAATGTAGGAAAGACCGCGCGTCACCTTACATTCTTTGAGATGCTTGGAAACTTCTCTTTCGGAGATTATTTTAAGCATGAAGCAATTGCCTGGTCATGGGAATTCCTGACAAAGGTACTTGGTCTTGAGGAGGATCGTCTGTATCCGTCCATTTATGGAGAAGATGAGGAAGCATATGAAATCTGGACCAAGGAAGTAGGAGTTCCGGGAGAGAAGATCACACGTTTTTACCGTGATCCTGAGACCGGAGAATGTGACAACTTCTGGGAGCATGGTGCTGGTCCATGTGGTCCATGTTCTGAAATTTACTATGATAGAGGCGAAAAATACGGATGTGGAAGTCCGGATTGTAAAGTAGGCTGTGATTGTGACCGTTTCATGGAAGTATGGAACAACGTATTTACACAGTTTGAAGGAGATGGCAAAGGCGGTTATACCGAGCTTTCCCAGAAAAATATTGATACCGGAATGGGATTAGAGCGTCTGGCAGTTGTTATGCAGGATGTGGATTCCGTATTTGATATCGATACCATGAAAGCAATCCGTGACAAGATTTGTGAGATGTCCGGAAAGAAATATGAAGTAGATGCCATGGATGACGTATCCATCCGTCTGATTACGGATCATATCCGTTCTTCAACATTCCTTGTATCCGATGGAGTTATGCCAAGCAATGAGGGAAGAGGCTACGTTCTGCGCCGTCTGATCCGTCGTGCGGCACGCCATGGAAAGATGCTTGGAATTGACGGACTGTTTCTTGCAAAATTATCAGAGACTGTCATCAATGAGAGCAAGGATGGATATCCGGAACTGGAAGAGAAGAAAGAGTTTATCTTTAAGGTTCTGACACAGGAAGAAGAAAAATTCAATAAGACCATCGATCAGGGACTTGCCATTTTGTCTGACCTGATGGATGAGATGAAGAAAAACGGCAAGAAGGAACTTTCCGGTGCCGATACATTCAAACTTTACGATACTTACGGATTCCCGGTAGATCTGACCGAAGAGATTCTTAAAGAAAAAGGATTTTCCTATAATGAGGACGAGTTTAAGGCTTGCATGGAAGAACAGAGACAGAAAGCCAGAAGTGCCCGTAAAGTGACAAACTACATGGGTGCAGATGCAACTGTTTACGAGCAGATTGATCCTTCCATCACAACGGAATTTGTCGGATACGAGAATCTGACATATGCTTCCAAAGTTACGGTTATGACGACTGAGACTGAGATCGTGGAGGCACTTTCCGATGGGGATGCAGGAACCATTATCGTAGAGAAAACTCCGTTCTATGCAACGATGGGCGGTCAGCAGGGCGATAAGGGACAGATCCGTACTGCGGACGGCGTATTCCAGGTAGAGGATACCGTAAAGCTTCTGGGCGGTAAATACGGACATATCGGACATATGGTATCCGGCATGATCCATACCGGTGAGGAAGTTGAACTGGTTGTAGATGCAAAACTTCGTGCAAAGACCTGTGCAAACCATTCTGCAACCCATTTACTGCAGAAAGCACTCCGCGAAGTACTGGGTACACATGTCGAGCAGGCTGGTTCTTATCAGGACAGCGAGCGTACCAGATTTGATTTCACCCACTTTGCAGCCATGACACCGGAAGAGTTACAGAAAGTGGAAGATATGGTCAATGAAAAGATCAACGAGGGCATTGAAGTCCGCACGGATATCATGACCGTTGATGAGGCAAAGAAGACCGGAGCAATGGCTCTGTTTGGTGAAAAGTACGGAGAAAAAGTTCGTGTCGTTTCCATGGGTGATTTCTCCAAGGAGTTCTGTGGTGGTACACATGTAAAGAATACCGCAGAGAT
>DLQV01000210.1:0-3137 GCA_002474415.1 Lachnospiraceae bacterium UBA7598 | reverse complement strand
AATGTGATCGCATATTACAAAAAGATGGAAGAAGAGTTCCAGGAAGCAGCGAAGGTTGTAAAATCTACACCTGCAAACCTTAAGGAACGTCTGGAGCATCTGACCGCAGAGATGAAAGAACTGCAGAGTGAGAATGAAGCGTTAAAGAGCAAGGCAGCAAAGGATGCACTTGGTGATGTTATGGATCAGATCCAGGATGTCAAAGGTGTGAAGCTTCTGGCAACCAGCGTATCCGGTGTGGATATGAATGGTCTGCGTGATCTTGGTGATCAGCTGAAGGACAAGATCGGCGAGGGCGTGGTAGTGATCGCCTCCGATTGTGACGGAAAAGTAAGCCTGATTGCTATGGCAACCGATGGTGCGATGAAGCAGGGAGCACATGCCGGTAATCTGATTAAGGCGATCGCCGGAAAAGTCGGTGGTGGCGGCGGCGGACGTCCGAATATGGCACAGGCCGGAGGAAAAAGTCCGGCAGGTATTCCGGATGCAATTGCACAAGCAAAGACAGTACTGGAAGGCATGCTGAAATAAAAAAGCAAAAACATTAGAAAAACTGGCAAAAACAGACGAAAGTATGCGAAAAAGCACATACTTTTGTCTGTTTTTTTGTCGCTGTTTATAGTAAAATATAAGTAAAACTGTCAAAAAAATAAGTAAATAAAATGACAGAAAATCACTACATAAGGGAAGGGAGAGCCTTTATGAAGAAGAGGTTATTGTCAGCAGTGCTGGCAGGAATCTTTGCAGTATCTATGCTGGGCGGTTGTGCGTCTGAAAGGGCTTTGCCACAGGGCACAACGGAGACCACACAGGGTACTGTGAAGGAGACAAATACGTCAAACGGAACAGTAAAACTGAGAGTGTGGGCAGAGGAATCTACTTATGAAGCGTTGAATAAGATGATCGACAGTTTCAAAGAACAGTATAAGGGGCAGGCAACTTTTGACATTACTCTGGAACAGAACGCAGATTCGGAGACGAGAGATAATGTGCTTGGAGACGTGCATAAAGCAGCCGATGTGTTTATTCTGGCGGATGATCAGGTGGCATCTATGGCAGCCGGTGGTGCGTTGTATCCGGTGCCAAATGCGGATGAGGTGAAAAAAGCAAACGTGGAGGGCGCAGTAGATGCTGCCACAATCAATGATACGCTTTATGCTTATCCCATGACTGCAGACAACGGATATTTTCTGTATTACAACAAAAAGTATCTGAAGGATTCTGACATCAAAACACTCGATGGTATTTTAAAAGTTGCAAAGTCGGAGGGAAAGAAGTTTGCCATGGACTGGTCTTCTGGCTGGTATCTGTATTCGTTTTTCGGAAACACAGGACTGGATTTTGGAGTCAATGATGACAATGTAACAAACCATTGTGAATGGAATTCAAAAAAGGGTTCTATCAAAGGTGTTGACATTGCACAGGCAATGCTCAATATTCAAAAAAGCGGTGGCTTTAAGAGTATGGTAGATACCGATTTTGTTGCCGGAGCAAAGGATGACAGTGTGATTGCCGGAGTCAGCGGTGTATGGAACGAGACAGAACTGAAAAAAGCATGGGGAGATGACCTTGGTGCGGCCAAACTTCCGACTTATACCGTGGCAGGCAAGCAGGTACAGATGGCATCCTTTACCGGGTATAAACTGATGGGGGTCAATGCTTACTCAGCAAATCCCCAGTGGGCAGCAAAGCTTGCCGACTGGATGACAAATGAACAGAATCAGACGATCCGGTTTGAAATGAACGGGCAGGGACCGTCAAATACAAAGGCCGCAGATTCGGATGCCGTAAAGGCCTCTCCGTCCATTCAGGCAGTGATCGCACAGTCAAAATTCGGAAAACTGCAGCGTGTGGGAAACAGTTACTGGGATGCCTGTACGGCGTTTGGAAATACGATGGCAGCAGGAAATCCGAATCATGTAAAACTACAGGAACTGATGGATAATCTGGTCGATGGTATTACAAAGTCAGTAGCGGGATAAGAGGTGAGTGAACATGAATCAGAAAAAGAAATTAAGTACCAAACTTATCATATTAGTTCCGGTATTTATCCTTGGAGTATTCAGCATTATCTCCAATATCATATCTGTTTCAAATATCAGAAACATTAACCGGAGTGCAAAGCAGATTTCGGAAGTGTCATTAAACAATATTTCCAGTCTGGCAGAAATTCAGAAAGAGACACAGGACATTCACAAGCTGGGACTGTCCCACATCATAGCGATAGATCTTGATTCCATGATCAAGCTGGTGGAACAGATTCGCAGCCAGGAAGATACCCTGGAGAAAGATCTGGAAAGCTACAAAGTTTACGTGACACCGGATACCAAAAAAGAATACAGTGATATCAGGAAAAATTATGAGAAACTAAAATATGAATGTGCCAATGTCATGGCATACAGTGCGGCCGGAAAAAGTGAGGCAGCCTACGAACTTGCCAATGGAAAGATCAGCAAGTATGCGGATACCATTGAAACGGATATTGAGAGTATCAAAAAAATTGTAAACCAGAATGCGGATGCACAGAGGCAGAAACTGACATCGACTTATCACAGTTCCATTGTGACAAGTGTTGTGACGATTCTGATCAGTATGATAGCGTTTGCATTTGCAGCAGTTGCAGTACTTCGTCTGGTGATTCGTCCGCTGGCAAAGACAAATAAAGAGATCAAGGAGATTATTTCCGGAATTGATAACCGGCAGGGGGATCTGACCCGGCGTGTAACCATTACAAACAATCAGGAAATTGCATCAGTCGGTGGTGGAATCAATGCATTTATGGCAAAACTGCAGGAAATTTTCCAGATGATCAGCAGCAATTCCAGAGAACTTGAGGGTGTTGTAAATGAAGTGCGTGAGAGTGTACAGACTTCCAACGGAAGTGTATCCGATCTGTCTGCACTGACAGAAGAACTTTCCGCGACCATGCAGGATATTTCCGACAATGCTTCACGGATCAATGAAAATACAGAATCGGTTGCCGGAGAAGTAAAGGCAATTGCAGAGAAAACCATTGAAATCAATCAGTATACAAAAGAAATGAAAGTACATGCAGAGGCAATGGAACATGCTGCACGTGAAAATATGGATACAACAGGCGCGAAGGTAAATGACATTGTTTCCGTGCTGAGCCAGGA
>DLQV01000271.1 GCA_002474415.1 Lachnospiraceae bacterium UBA7598 | reverse complement strand
CTTTTGGAATCTGAAACAGCAGCACTGCTGATACCGTCTTTCCCGCTTTAATGGTTCCCTCATAAGAAGATAAACTTTTCACCCCAAGGGAAACCGTCTCCTCCGTCTGATTTTTTCCATCAAGGCACGCATAAAATGTATTGCCAAGAGACTCTGTGTTCAGCTTGATATCTTTCTTTCCCGGATTTTTTATTTCAAAATTCATCACAACAATCTTGTTTCCATCCTGTGGAGTTACTGCAAAATAATCTCCTTCCTGATAGATATTCTGAACTTTGTATCCTTTGTAAGAGATCGTCAGATCTGATGCATGTCCGATTGCCTCCGCAAGAGACATTGTCTCCATCGCCTGTGCTTCGGTTCCGTCTGCAGCATCTGACGGCGAACTGTTATCTGTACTCTGGCTGTCTGTACTCTGACTGTTCTGACTCTCTGGCATCTGACTTTCCTGATTTTCCGTTTTCTGCGTTTCTTCCGTCGAATCCGCTGTCATTCCATCTTTCTGCTCAATATTGTATTTTGCAAGAATATGCGCCGAATACTGTACGACCAGATTTTCCTCATCCTCTGACAAAGCATACATCTGGGTTCCGCAGCCTCCCAATAGAAGCATCGCTGCCGCTGCCATCACTAGCAGACTCATTTTCTTTTTCATACTCTTTTATCCTCTTGTCACTTTTGCCCTATAATCTACATTTTATGGTACCATATTCTGTTAAATAAGACAATCTTTTCTTTTTATTAATTATTGGTTTCTAATTCCATCCAGAATTCCACACCATCCGGATGATTGATTACGCCACATTTCTGGTGAAAAGAATCCATAATTGCCTTGACAATAGAAAGTCCGATTCCGCTTCCTCCATATTCGCGGGTTCTTGCCTTGTCTACTTTGTAGAATTTTACCCAGATCTTATCTAAATCTTCCTCCGGGATCGGCTCACCGGTATTAAACACACTGGTACGGATGAGATGATCATGTTTCTGAAAACGGATGGTAATCTTTTTTTCTCCCGCTGCATGATTCATGGCATTGGTCAGAAAATTCGTGATAACCTCCTCCACCTTAAACTCATCGCCCCAGACATATACCGGGCCCTCTTTGTAAAACGCAATATCCACCTGTTTTTGCGCGGCCATAATTGACGCGGACTGGATGACTCCGTCAATCAGCTCCGTAATGTCAAACCGTGTCATTTCCACTGCATCGTTGCCAAATTCCAGCTGATTGAGCGTCAGCAGCTGTTTGACCATATGATTCATCTTTTCCGATTCATCCATAATTACATCACAGTAAAAATCACGACTCTCTGCATCATCATTGATACATTCCTTCAGCCCTTCTGCATATCCCTGAATCAGTGCCAGCGGAGTTTTCAACTCATGTGAGACATTGGAAAGAAACTCTTTTCTCATCTCATCAATCTGTTCTTTTTTCTCAATATCCTGCTGCAGACTGACATTTGCCGTTTTTAACTCCGAGATCGTCTCTTCAAGTGTCTCAGACAGCTCATTCATCGAATTACCAAGCTCATCAATTTCTCTGCTCACATGGCGTACCGGTATATATTTGGCATCAAAATCAAGCTGCGTCATCCTTCTTGCAATATCAGACAATGCATGGATCGGATGGGAAATCCCCTGCGAAAGAACAATGATCAGGATAATGCTTAAAATAATTGCTCCCGTACTCACCATCACAAAAAACTGATTTGTTATGCTTGCACTTTCGCGAATGCTCTCTACTGCTGCACGCATATACAAATTATTTCCGTTTTTTAAGCTTCCCAGAAGGACCAGATACTCTGACTGCAACCGGTCATCGGTCTGCCGAAGCAAGGTATAATCTTTTCCGGAAGACAGCACCTGCACACGGCTTCGGTCTGTCCCATACAGCCAGTCTTCCATCTGCATCTGGAAACGCTGTGCACTGCTGTAAGAACTCCACACCAGATCTCTGTTCTGATCCGCGATCAGCATGTTGATATTTCCATTGGCACAGATCCGTTCGAATTCAACGTACGCATCGTCGCTGGTATCTCCTTCTCGTTCACAGATCATCCTTACCTGTTCAAAGCTGCTTTTTAATTCTTTTTCTTTATGAAAAATATAATACTTCTCCAAAAAAGTAGTATTAAAAAACCAGCACATGGCTACTGTTCCCGCAACAATGACAACCATTGTCAGAATCAGCTGCCATGTCAGAGAAGTCTTTTTTTCTTTCTTCATTTAAGACACCTCAAATTTGTAGCCCATTCCCCATACGGTTTTTATATAACTTCCACATGTACCGAGCTTGCTTCTGAGTTTTTTTACATGTGTATCAATGGTTCTTGCATCCCCAAAATAGTCATAGTTCCACACACTGTTTAAAATACGTTCCCGCGAGAGTGCAATTCCCTGATTATCCATAAAATATTCCAGCAGTTCAAACTCCTTGAAGCTGAGTTCGACCGGATTTCCCGAAATTTTCACCTCATGGGCGGTCTTATCAAGAACAATCTCACCAGCTGTCTTAAGATCAGCCGCATCACCAATTTTATTGGTCCGGCGCAGAATTGCTTCGACGCGCGCCACAAGAATTTTCGGAGAAAACGGTTTGGTAATATACTCATCCACGCCAAGATCAAATCCCATAAGTTCATCACTTTCATCACTTTTTGCTGTCAGCATAATAATTGGGACTTTGGATGTCTGACGGATTTCCCTGCATACCTCCCAGCCATTCATCTTCGGCATCATTACATCAAGAATCAGTAAAGCAATCTCTTTGTCTTTATAAAAAATATCCAAAGCTTCCTCTCCATCCGCTGCTTCTAATACTTCATAATTCTGTCGGATCAGGAAATCCCGTACCAGTTTTCGCATACGGCTCTCATCATCCACAACCAGAATCTTTAATTTATCCATATTTATTCTGCCTCCTGTTCTTTCAGCTCTGATTCCTGTTCTTTCAGCTGGCTTTCACGTTCGTCTAATTGTTTTTCCCAGTTCTCATATTTATCGATAATTTTATTCTCATAATTAAAAATAGTCACATTGTCTTTGCTGAACCACGTGACTGCAAACATTCCTATCACGCACAGTGCAAAAACAACTGCAAAAAATGTACTGATATGAAACAGTTTTTGATAATCCCGATTCTCCTTCCTGCGATTTTGATTAACGACATGTGCCTTTTGTTTCTGCTTCTTTTTTTTCTTCTGGATTTCTTCTTTGCTCTTTTTTTCTCCGGAACCCGTTCCTTCCGGTTCATAAACCGTAATCGGAAGAATATTTTCCCGCTTAATATACGGAATGGTATACAGATACTCCTGAAGCCGGTGTAAAAAATCATATCCGACCGGCGTAACAAAAATTTCTTTTAAGATCAGCTTGTTATATAATGCCAGCACAACATCCGGATCATCCATCCTCGTATTCTTTCGGATATACTGAATGATCTCTACCTCATGCTTTGCTGTGTGTTCCTGTTCCTTTGTTTCAAATGCATAACCTTCCACCTGATACATAACTTTTTTCCTCTACCACTTATATGCACTGCCGGCATCCCGCTCGGCAATCTCGCCATTCTGGTACGCCTGAATCAGTTTTTTCAGTTCCTCTATTCGAATCATCATACGTTTTCCGACATCTGTATCTCCTACCAGAATCCGCTTGTCCCGGTATTCCACAGCTTCCTGATGTGATACAATATCCAGTTCATCCCTTACCGCTTCATTTGACCAGTCAAACGGTTCATGGGCAGACAAGGTCAGACCATAAGAATTATACGTCAGCGTATATCCTGCAATTCCCGTCTTTCTCCGGTATGTTTTTGAAAATCCACCATCAATAAGAATCAGTTTTCCGTTACATTTGACCGGATTTTCTCCCGCTATACGTTCTACTGGCACATGCCCATTGATAATATGTATAAAGTCTCCGGTCAGCCCGAACTCTTTCAATATATTATCTGCTGTTTCTTCCTTGTCAAACAGATGATAATAGGCATTCTTACTTTCATGGTGCATGGACTTATCCGCAAGAAAATAACGTTCAAACGTAGCCATTTTGCTGCGTCCGTACAAAGGAGAATCCGGAGCGGTCCAGATATACCACATGATATCCCTTCCCTTTTCCCGCTCTTTTTCATCTTTGGAAAAGAATGCCTTGCGGACATACGATTCCAATACATCATACAGTGCTTTTCCACTGTATTCTTTGCCATATACATTTACTTTTTTAAATGATCCGTCCGGGTTTAACGGTACACATCCATGATAAAGCAGATTTCCGTTATATACCTTATACATACTGCCACGTTTCAACAGAAGACGCACATGCCGCTGCAGCTTTTCGCAGTGTATGAATGATGTGCGCAGACGATTCATCACTTCCTGTTCCTCCGGTGTCAGATCATATGGATGCTCCGGATCAATTGTCGGAAAATTGGTGTCGAGCATGTCATATGTTTTTCCATCAATTTCCACCGTTTTGTTTTCATAGTTGATACGATGCAGCAGACACCGGTTTTCCATGCCATACTCCGGCCACTTATGAATCAGCTGTCCCTCCAGTTTAAACCGGATAATTGCGATTGCCTTGTGCATTTTTCGATTCATCAGTGTTTCTTTTTTGCTGCGTTCCTCATCGGTAGAATCTTTCAATACAAACTGTTTACATGGATCATCGCGGTAAGCATCCATGGCAAACGTGGCAAGCGGAACCATATTAATTCCATATCCATCCTCGATCAGATCCAGATTTCCATAGCGGATGCTCGTCCGGATCACCGATGCAATACAGGCCAGCTGTCCGGCTGCTGCTCCCATCCAC
>DLQV01000279.1 GCA_002474415.1 Lachnospiraceae bacterium UBA7598 | reverse complement strand
ATAATTTCGGGGTGATTGGATGAATGCAGAACAAAAAGACCAGATCCGGCAGCTGCACAGCAGCGGTCTGGGTTACAAAAAAATCGCAGCCCAATTAGGACTGTCCGTCAACACAGTTGCTTCTTTCTGCAAACGGCAGAGAGGAAGCGAATTCTGCCCACACTGTCCGCAGTGTGGGCGTTCTGTTGTGCAGACACCACACCGAAAACTGAAACGATTCTGTTCCACACAATGCCACAATACTTGGTGGAATCACCATGCTGTATCGAGGAACGGCAAATTACAGCAGCTCTGCCCTATCTGCAAAGAGCCGTTTTTTGCCTATCCCAGTTCGCACCGAAAATATTGTTCCCGTCTTTGCTATGGGAAGCACAGAAAGGAAATGGCTCATGGAAAAAGAACATTACCATAAGATCATTACGTATCAAACCACAGTTTCAATTTTGAAAAGCTGGATGCGTGCTGGATTGGTCACACCGGAGGAATTCCAAAAAATTAACACCATAATTGCCGAACGTTCCGGTTTATCTTTGTGCAGTATATTCCTTGACTCCTGCCCGATCGTACGGTAATATGTCATCGGAAAGGGGGAGATTATCACGGCACGAGTGATACAAAAAGTTGCATTTCCACAGAAAAAGCCGTTCCTGTTGAAACGGACGGCAGCCTATGCCAGAGTGTCCAGCGGAAAGGATGCCATGCTCCATTCTCTGTCGGCACAGGTCAGCTATTACAATCAGCTGATCCAGAGCAATCCGGAGTGGCTGTTCTGCGGTGTTTATGCAGACGAGGCATTGACGGGAACAAAAGAAAATCGTGCAGAATTTCAAAAGCTGCTGAACCGGTGCCGGCGGGGAGAAATTGACTTGATTCTGACAAAGTCCATTTCCCGTTTTGCACGAAACACAGTTACCTTGCTGGAAACCGTACGAGAACTGAAAACACTGGGCGTTGATGTCTATTTCGAGGAACAGAGAATTCATTCCATGAGTTCAGACGGCGAACTGATGCTTTCCATTCTGGCATCCTATGCACAGGAGGAAAGCTATTCTGCCAGTGAGAACAAAAAGTGGCAGATGCGAAAGGACTTTGAACAGGGAAAAGTCGGGAGTATGCGAATGCTGGGTTATCGGCGAACCAAATCCGGAAAACTGGAAATCGTACCGGAGGAGGCGGAAATCGTCAGAATGATTTTTCTATATTATCTGTCTGGTATGGGTAAGCTGGCAATTGCCAAGAAGCTGAATGAACGGCAGATATGCACGGTGCGTGGCTGTGCATGGACGACAGAGGACGTAAGGCGAACACTCCGCAATGAAAAGTACACCGGAAATTTGCTGCTGCAAAAAAGTTTTCGGGAAAATCACATTACCAAGAAAAAGGTGGCCAACATCGGACAGCTTCCGCAGTATTTTGTTGCCGGTTCGCATGAAGCCATCATTTCGCAGGAACAGTTTGATGCGGTGCAGAAACAAATGGCGGAACGGCAGAAAAAATATGCCGGTTCCTGTACCACAAACCGATATCCATTTACGCAGAAAATACGGTGTGCCTGCTGCGGCAAATATTACCGCAGAAAAACGACTGTGACCGGTGTGGTCTGGATTTGTTCCACTTACAACACCAAAGGGAAAAAATACTGTCCAACAGCAAAACAGATTCCGGAAAATACGCTGCTCTCTGCCTGCTGTGATGTTTTGGAAATATCGGAATTTGATGCGGAGCAATTTGCGGAACGAATCGAACAGATTCAGATTCCGTCACCCAATGAACTGCAATTCTGCTTTTCGGACGGAACGGAACAAATCGTATCTTGGAAAGACCGTTCCCGTTCAGAAAGCTGGACGGCGGAAATGCGAGAGAAAGCGAGGCAGAAAAAATGGCGACAGTCCTAAAAATACCGGCAAAGTTTCATCCCATAACGCATTTGCCGGAAACCAAGATCCAGAAACGCAGAGTGGCAGCCTATGCCAGAGTTTCCACGGATTCCGAGGAACAGCAGACCTCTTATGCTGCACAGGTAGATCGTTACACTAAGTACATTCAGGAACGGGCAGACTGGGAGTTTGTTGCAGTCTACACCGATGAGGGCATTTCTGCCCTGAATACCAAACATCGGGACGGTTTCAATCGCATGGTGGCAGATGCTCTGGACGGCAAAATCGATTTGATTGTCACCAAATCAGTCAGCCGGTTTGCACGAAACACTGTAGATTCTTTGACGACTGTGCGAAAGCTGAAAGAAAAAGGCGTGGAGGTGTTTTTTGAAAAAGAAAACAGTGCGATGCGTTCCTAATTGAAAAGATTAGGCACTAATAAAAGAATGCAAAAGTTCTAAATTAGGAGAACTGATAATCTGAAAAGTGGAATGAGAGGGTAACGCCTTGAAACGCTTTCTCTGATACTCCGACTGGCAATATTGGGAAACTGATTATGTCAGAAGCTCGGTAAAGACGGCTGAGAGATACCGTAATTTGAGAAGTCAAAACGAAAGCTGCCCAGAGGTGAGCGGTGTATCCTATAAGTCGGGAGTCTATAAAATGCATATGGTGAGAATGGTGGAAACACCTGACGAACTTGTGAATGTACGGGTCTAAACTTTTGAATTGCAGAAATGCAATGTTTCTTGAATGAAACGACAGTGAGGTAAAGTAGGAGTTGTTTTTACAAAATACCTTACAGTGTTACAGGCACTGTCAAGCTGTCAGGCTTAAAGCAAGCACCTAAGTGCATATGAAAAGATAGGATTATCGGAACGCAGCAACCTACGATACGCAATAGCGGTACAGACGAAGAAAAATAAGCTGTTTAAATCGTGGGTAAAGCAGTGGCATTACTGATGATGTTTTCAGTAACAGAAAACGGAGGGACAGCCACGAGTCAATATTACAAAATTAGTTATAGGTATGAAATTCATAGCTTCGAGTATGATTTAGGAGAAATCCAAGAAAAACAGTCCGAAAGGAGTGTTGCCTATGGCAAAGCAAAAGAAACTGCGACATTTAGAATATTACGGCTTGCAGGAAAATTTTGATAACTTGTATGCAAAAAGTAAGCAGGGTGAAATTTTCAACAATCTTATGGAATTGATTTTAAATGAGGAAAATATCCGGCTTGCGTACAGAAATATTAAGCGAAATGCAGGAAGTATTACAAGCGGAGTTGACGGAAAAACGATTAAAGACATTGAAAAGTTATCCGCTGAAAAATTAGTTGAGATGATTCAGAATAAGTTCAGATTTTACAAACCGAAACCGGTAAGGCGAAAAGAAATTCCAAAACCAGATGGAAAAATGCGACCTTTAGGAATACCGACGATAATCGACAGAATTGCACAGCAATGTATTTTACAGGTATTAGAGCCGATTTGCGAGGCAAAATTTCATGAACGCAATAACGGTTTTCGTCCTAACAGGTCAGCAGAAAATGCACTTGCACAGTGTTACAAAATGATTCAGGTACAGAATTTACATTTTGTTGTGGATATTGACGTCAAAGGATTCTTCGACAATGTGAATCATTCAAAGCTGATACGTCAGATTTGGGCAATGGGCATACAGGATAAAAAGCTGATTTGTGTAATTAAACAAATGCTGAAAGCACCAATTATCATGGAGGACGGCACAAAAATATATCCCACAAAAGGCACTCCGCAAGGCGGTATATTATCGCCGTTACTTGCAAACATCGTCCTGAATGAACTGGACTGGTGGATAAGCAGTC
>DLQV01000006.1 GCA_002474415.1 Lachnospiraceae bacterium UBA7598 | reverse complement strand
TGCGGGAGAGGCCGGAAAAGGATTTGCAGTCGTTGCCGAAGAAATCCGTGTGCTTGCAGAACAGTCGAAGGACGCTGTGGCAAACATTCAGGCTGTGACAGAAAACGTGAATCAGGCCGTAGGAAATCTGACCCAGGATTCCAACCGTTTGTTGAATTTTGTGGATACAGATATTGTAAAGAGCTTTGATGATTTTGAAAAAATGGCAGACGATTACAATCTGGATGCCTCTAAAATCAATGATCTGGTATCGGATTTCAGTGCGACATCCGAAGAACTGGTGGCATCGATCTCTAATATTACAGAGGCGATTGACGGAATTACCTCCGCATCCAATGACAGTGCCGCAGGTACAACGAATATTGCACAGAAGACTGTTTCCATTGCAAACGGATCGGCAGAGGTCATGAAAGGAGCAAAGAAAGCGGAAGCTTCTGCGGGAGAGCTTCGGAATAATGTAAACAACTTTGTGATCGAAGAATAAGAAAAATAAGAAGAATACTACATAAAATAAGGGAAAAGCGGTCGATTTATAGACTGCTTTTCCCTTATTTTTATCCGTTCACAGAATGAACACAGACTTTACATTTTTTACACACGTAAAAGCGTTACACTGTTTTTATGAAGGACATTCTGGTGTCCAAAAAAGAAAAGGAGCGTTTCGCAGTGATTGAGATCAATAATCTTGTAAAAAAATACGGCGATCATACGGCGGTTGATCATCTGTCACTCGTTGTGGAACCGGGAAAAATTTATGGATTTCTGGGACCGAACGGTGCAGGAAAGTCGACAACCATGAATATGATTACCGGATATCTCGGTGCGACAAGTGGAGAGATTAAAATTAACGGCCATGATATTTTAAAAGAGCCGGAAGAGGCAAAGAAATGTATCGGCTATCTGCCGGAACTTCCACCACTGTATATGGATATGACAGTGAGGGAGTATCTGGATTTTGTGGCAGATTTAAAGCAGCTGGAAAAAA
This sequence comes from Lachnospiraceae bacterium UBA7598, assembly GCA_002474415.1. Classification (GTDB taxonomy): domain Bacteria; phylum Bacillota; class Clostridia; order Lachnospirales; family Lachnospiraceae; genus Roseburia. The sequence continues at coordinate 2,495 of DLQV01000006.1, read as the reverse complement.
GTCTTCGGAAATGTTATGTGGAGGAGGCAATGGAAACAACCGGCACGACAGAAGTGGCAGGGCGCATGATCCGCAATCTGTCCAAGGGATACCGGCAGCGTGTCGGGTTTGCACAGGCGATCCTGGGGTATCCGGAGATCATTATACTCGATGAGCCTACGGTCGGGCTGGACCCGAAACAGATCATAGAGATCCGTGAACTGATCCGGCATCTGGGAGAAAAACATACGGTGATCTTAAGCTCACATATTTTGCCGGAAATTTCTGCCGTGTGTGATCATGTGTTTATTATTTCCAAAGGAAAGCTTGTAGCAAGCGACTCTACGGAGAATCTGGTAAACCTGATGTCGGGTGCACAGGAGATTGAACTGACGGTGCGGACCGGTGCAGGGGAAGCAGCCGGATACTTACAGGGAGAAGAGAACATTGCAAGAGTGGAACAGGCGGATCACGATAAAATCCGTATTTATGCAAAAAAGGGTGCCGATGTGCGGGAAGAAGTTTTCCGGCAGATGGCAGAGCACAACGTTCCGGTGCTGGAGATGAAGACCGTGACGAAATCTCTCGAAGATGTATTCCTTGAGATTACCCAGGAAGGAGGTGCGCAGTAATGTTTGCTGTGTTAAAAAGAGAGTTCCGTTCGTATTTCCAGAACGTGATCGGCTGGCTGTTTGTGGCCGCCCTTATGGCGCTGTTCGGATTGTATTTTTATGTGTATAATCTTAGACAAGGATATCCATATCTGTATTATACGTTAAGTGCCATTACGATTATTTTTATCATTGCGGTACCGATCCTTACAATGCGCAGTTTTGCCGAGGACCGGAAAAATAAAACCGATCAGCTGATGCTGACAGCACCGGTGTCGGTGACCAAGATTGTGCTTGGAAAATATCTGGCAATGCTTGCGGTGTTTACCGTGGATATTGCGGTTTTTTGTCTGACACCGCTCATTTTACGAGCATTTGGAACAATTCCAATGGGAGAAAGCTATATTGCCATTCTGGCGTTCTGGTTATACGGAGCGGCTTCCATTGCGGTAGGTATGTTTATTTCCGCATTGACGGAAAGCCAGGTCATTGCAGCAGTTCTGACGTTTGTAGTATTGTTTATCAGCTATATGATGCAGAGCCTGACCGGTCTTATTTCTTCCGATGGAAACTGGCTGACAAAGATTTTAAACTGTCTGGATCTGTATGCACCGTTTGAAAAATTTCAGGGTGGCTGTCTGGATATTACTGCGATTCTCTATTATGTAACGGTTATTGTCTTGTTCAATTTCTTTACCGTGCAGGCAATTCAGAAACGGCGTTGGAGCATCAGCAAAAAGACATTTTCACTCAGCGTCTTTTCGAGCAGTTTTATTGTAGTAGTTTTAGCTCTTGCCGTGGTTGCTAATCTGGCGGTCAATGCGCTGCCAACGAGAATTACCTCTGTGGATTGCTCCTATTCTAAATTGTATTCGATTACGAAGGATACAAAAAAGACGATGAAAAAACTGAAAAGTGATGTGACCATTTATGTTCTGGCAGCAGAAAAAAGCAAGGATGCACAGATTGATTCCATGTTAGAGCGCTACAAAGATCTGTCCGGACATATTAAGGTAAAATATGTCAATCCGAAGAGCAAACCTTATTTCTATAAAGACTATACGGACAATGCACCGACCAGCAACAGTCTGATCGTTGTCAGTGACAAACGTTCGAAGGTGATTGATTATTATGATATCTATGATTATCAGTCAAACATGGATTATTCCAGCTATTCCTATAACAATGAACTAAAAGGGTTTGATGCAGAAGGACAGATTACAAGTGCCATTCAATATGTAACAATGGATGCTGACCAGCTTCCGGTCGTATACCAGATCACCGGACATGATGAGGCCACAATTGGAAGTGCATTTTCGGATGTTATCAGCAAATCCAATATGACATTGTCTTCGGTGGAATTGTTGAACGAGAAGAGCGTTCCAAAGGATGCGGCAGCGATTATTATCAATGCACCGCAGAAAGATTTTAACAAAAACGACGCACAGAAAGTGATTGACTATCTGAAAAAGGGTGGAAAAGCAATTATCGTCGGAACGTATTCCGAGACAGAGATGCCGAATTTTGCATCGATCCTGGATACTTACGGGGTAAGCTTTACCACAGGACCAATCGCGGATAATGATGCACAGCATTATTACAATATGGGAGGTCCAATGTATCTGCTGCCGAATGTGAACAGCAGTTCGTACACGGGAAGTCTTTCCGGCGGATATGTATATGTTCCGATTTCTCTGGGAATCAATTATCCGCAGGATACTGCAAAGGATGACACGGAGAGTACAGAGGAAAATAAGACGACATATACTTCTTTACTGGATACTTCCGATGATGCAGTTGCCAAGAACAATCCAAACAGTATGAAGGATTACGGATACGAAGACGGAGATGACAAGGGACCGTTTAGTGTCGGACTGGCGGTAGAAAATAAAGTTGATGATGATA
>DLQV01000041.1 GCA_002474415.1 Lachnospiraceae bacterium UBA7598 | reverse complement strand
GAATTGCCAACAATAGCTTCTTTGTTGTTTTTTCTAATTTACACATACATTATCCTCACTCAACAGCCCATTTATAGCCAATCCCTCGTTCCGTCAACAGGTATTTAGGTTGATTGGGAGTATCCTCAATTTTGTTTCTTAGCCGCCGGATATACACAGACAAGGTATTGTCATCCACAAAGTTTCCGTTGCCATCCCACATCCTATCCAGGATCATTTCTCGCGGCATAAGGTGATTAGGATTTTGCATGAACAGACACAGTAATTTGTATTCCACCAGCGGGAGATCAAGAGGTTCATCATTTTTCCAAATGAGCCGTTCCGCCATATCTACACGAATACCATTTGCTTCCAGAATAGTGTCCGCTTTAGAAAACTGCAAGGAGCGGCGCAGGATTGCCTTAATTCGGGATAATAATTCATTCAGCTTGAATGGCTTTGTAATATAATCGTCGGCACCCATATCGAGCCCCCGGACAATACTGATTTCCTGATCCGATGCTGTTAAAAATATAATAGGGACGGTTGAACTGTTCCGTACCTCTTTGCAAACATCAAATCCTGTACCGTCTGGAAGAGTAACATCCAGTAACAGCAAATCATAAGTATTCTTTTTTAATAATACTAAAGCTTCTTTTTTAGTTTTGGCATTGTCTACTGTATATCCACTTATTTCTAAAGTATATTGCAGACCGTCAATTAGGCCTAAATCATCTTCTACATAAAGTATCCTTTGCATTTTTTAGTTCCTTTCCTTGTTTTGTCCGGCCATCAATCGGCTTCTCCGCGGTTTTAGGGAGCAGCCAAACACCGGCCATTTTCACAGCGCCGGGGATACGCCCGGCAGCACAATAGTAATTTACTCTACGAGGTGTCACGCCCCATTTTTCGGCGGCCTCTTTTAGTGTTATATAATCCATTCTGCACCTCCATAGAGTACATTATAGTTCTTAGTCTCGAACAATACAAGTTTATCACAGATCGCAGCTTTATAAAATCAGCATAATCATACCGTTTATCAGGCATAATAAGGTTATTCCATCGTATAAAACGGAACGATACAATATTATTGAGGTGAACGATTATGCCGATTGATGATTTAACTGCTTTAGGGCAGTGTATTTCTGACCAATGCCGGAAAGCTCATGACCATCAGCACACGGTTTATAACTCCCGTATGTTCCGTACCAAGTGGGTGGAACGGCTTAGAAAAGGGTTCTATCTTTGATGATGCTCTGGACGATAAGGAATATGATATTTACAGTATCCGTTCCATGCGGCGAAACCCTGTGATTGCTGACCTGTTCCACCGCATGAAGTACATGGAACGCCGTGGAAGTGGCCTACGCAAAATCGTCAGTGAAACCGAAAAGCTGCCTGGATATACAGAGGCATATAAGCCTGAATTTTCCTCAACGGCAACCGATTTCAGAGTCATATTAAAAAATGTAAATTACCATCATGATTACTCCATCATGGATATAAACCAAGTTAAGACCCAAGTTACCACTTTTGATGAGATTCTTGTTTTTTGTTCAACTCCTCATTCAAAAGCTGAAATTGCAGATTATTGTGGATATAAAAACAACAAAAATTTCACCAAGAAATATCTACGGCCTTTACTAGATTCCGGTACACTTAAAATGACAATTCCAAACAAGCCAAACAGTAGAAATCAAAAATATATTACCGTTCGCACAGAGTGAAATAAGAAGCAGGACATTGGGTTTCATCCCTATCGTCCTGCTTCTTATCTATTCTTAATAAGCACCAAATGCTTGAAATTTGGTAAAAAGAAACCCTTGTAAACCAGTGTTTACAAGGGTTCCGAGTGTTCTGATTATTATCTCTTTGAGAACTGTGGTGCTCTACGAGCTGCTTTGAGACCGTATTTCTTACGCTCTTTCATACGTGGATCTCTTGTTAAGAATCCAGCAGCCTTAAGAGTAGGTCTGTACTCGTTATCTACCTGAAGGAGTGCACGAGCGATACCATGACGGATGGCACCGGCCTGTCCTGAGTATCCGCCGCCCTTTACGTTTACTAAAACGTCGAACTTGTCAACTGTCTCAGTTGCTACTAATGGCTGACGAACGATTACCTTTAAAGTCTCAAGACCTAAGTACTCGTCAATATCTCTTTTATTGATTGTGATCTTTCCTGTTCCAGGTACTAAATAAACTCTGGCAACAGATGATTTTCTTCTTCCTGTTCCGTAATACTTTGTATTAGCCAATGTTGTTTACCTCCTCTGATTAGAATGTTAAAGCTTCTGGCTTCTGAGCTGCATGCTTGTGATCTGGTCCTGCGTATACAAATAACTTTGTGTACATCTGACGTCCTAAAGGTCCCTTTGGAAGCATTCCCTTAACAGCGAACTCGATGACACGCTCCGGATGCTTGTTGAGCATTTCCTTAAGAGTTGTCTCCTTGATTCCTCCAACGTATCCTGAATGACGGTAGTATACCTTCTGATCTAACTTCTTACCAGTTACTTTGATCTTCTCAGCGTTAACAACGATTACATAATCACCGGTATCAATGTGTGGTGTGAAGATTGGTTTATTCTTTCCTCTTAATACTTTAGCAACTTCTGATGCTAAACGTCCTAATGTCTTACCTTCAGCGTCTACTACATACCACTTTCTGTCGATGGTAGCAGGACTAGCCATAAATGTTTTCATGGGTTTTCCTCCTTGATAGATATTCAAATCAATAAAATGCGAACAGTTTCAAGCCTCGTATGTCCGGACGCTGCTCTTTCCTGCTCTGCTTTTCTATATAGTTTAAATGCTCGCCGGGGCTTTTGGCTCACATTTACGTACTATCACAGACTTATATATTATATTACCGGTTTTCTCCATTGTCAAGCAGATTTTCATATTCCAGCCCGATCATCGTCAGTCCGTGCGCCGGTGCGGTCGGTCCTGCCGCACTCCGGTCACGGGCATCTAAAATCACCTGCATATCCTGCGGAGCAACTTCTCCTGCTCCCACCTTTATGAGCGTTCCCGCAATGATTCTTACCATGTTGTACAAAAATCCATTTCCCGTCACCCGAATCGTGATAATATCCGCTTCTTTCGTGACGGTACATGCATAGATCGTCCGCACGCTGGTTTTCGACTGTGCATTGACTGCACAGAAACTTTTAAAGTCATGTTCTCCAACCAGATAATCCGCGGCCTCCTGCATTTTCTCCACATCCAACGGATAATGATAAAAATACGTATCCAGCCGCCTGGTCGGCATGCGGAACCGCCGATTTAGTATCCGGTACTCATAGGTCTTTCGGCTTTTGGAAAAGCGTGGATGAAAGGTATCCGGCACTTCGCAGGAATCCTGCACCACGATATCTTCCGGCAGTCTCTGGTTTAATGCATAGCTGATCTTCTCCGCCGGCATACGGGTGTCCGTATCAAAAATACAGACGTTTCCCAGGGAATGTACCCCCGCGTCCGTGCGGCTTGCGCCGGTCACGCGGATGTCTTCCCCAAGAAGCGCCTGCAATGCTTCATTTAATTTCTGTTCAATGGTCACACCGTTAGGCTGAATCTGCCAGCCGCTATAGTTGGTTCCGTCATATGCGACGACCATTTTTACTCTCATATTTCTTAATCCTGTTCTGTCAAATTTCTTGTTTTCCGATCATTTATATGCTGCTGCCGGCGATCACCGTTCTGCTACTGCGGCCAGCGCAACAGCACTCGTGCAACAATCACAAGCACAAGAAATGCAATCAATATCACATAAGCTTTGCGGTCCGTTCCCTGGTAGCGCAGCGGTTTCATCTTTGTGCGTCCCTCTCCTCCACTGTAGCAGCGGGCTTCCATGGCCATGGCAAGATCGTCCGCACGACGGAATGCCGATACAAATAACGGAATCAGAAGCGGCACCATACTCTTTGCTTTCTGAATCAGATTACCGTTTTCAAAATCTGCACCACGTGCCATCTGCGCTTTCATGATCTTATCCGTCTCCTCGATAAGAATCGGAATAAACCGCAGGGCAATGGACATCATCATCGCAATCGCATGTACCGGTATGTGAATCCGGTTCAGCGGAGACAATGCTTTTTCGAGTCCATCGGTCAGCTGGTTTGGTGTCGTGGTCAGTGTCATGAGAGATGTCCCGATAATCAGATAGATCAGCCGGATCGTCATAAGCACCGCATTCATAATACCTGTACTGGTCAGATGAAACGGTCCCCAGTGCCAGTACTCCGTACCGGTCGGTGTAAAGACCAGATTAAACGCTGCCGTAATCAAAAGTAGCACTACAATGGCTTTTAGCCCTTTTACGATATACGAAAACGGTACTTTTGAAATTTTGATCATAAAAATAAGCATACCGGTAATGATCGCAAATCCCAAAACGCCCCGGAACGTAAACAGCGCAATAATGTATATCATTGTCGCAAATAATTTTACACGCGGGTCCAGTTTGTGTACGACAGAATCTGCCGGATAATACTGGCCCAGAGTAATATCTCTTAACATAAATTTCTCCTGTGCTCTGCAAACACTAAATGACGTTTTTCTCCCGAAGTGCCAACAGAATTGTCTGTGCTGCTTCTTTTGCTGTGGTTGCCTGTGTATCCACAGGAAGTCCCCGTTCCGCAAGTTCATGTACCAGATACGTCACCTGCGGCGCAGCAAGTCCTACCGCCTCAAGCTCCTTATAATGCGCAAACACCTGCTTCGGCGGAGCATCAAACATCACGGCACCATGATTCATCACAATGATGCGATCCACATATTCCGCCACATCTTCCATACTGTGCGACACCAGAAGAATCGTGATGCCAAGCTCCCTGTGCATTTTAGAAACCAACCCAAGGATTTCATCACGCCCTGCCGGATCAAGTCCCGCCGTCGGCTCGTCCAGAATCAGCACATCCGGTTTCATTGCCAGTACTCCGGCGATTGCCACACGACGCTTCTGTCCGCCGGACAGATCAAACGGTGGCTGATAAAATAACTCTTCCGGAAATCCTACATTGCGCAGTGCCTCAAATGCCCGTAGTTCTACATCCTTGCGATCGAGCCCCTGATTCTTCGGTCCAAAACAGACATCCTCAAAACAGGTGGTCTCAAACAGCTGATGATCCGGATACTGGAAAACCAGACCCACTTTGCTCCGCAGAGCTTTCATATCATATCCTTCATCATAGATGTCCTGGCCATCCACATAGATGCTTCCCGATGATGCCCGCAGCAACCCATTCAGCAGCTGTGTCAGCGTCGATTTCCCCGATCCCGTATGACCGATAATTCCGATAAATTCACCCTGATGAATCTGCAGATTGACATCTTTTAACGCCTGAATTTCATAAGCCGTACCGTCGCTGTATGTGTAATTGATCTTGTCTAAAATGATTTCTGCCATCTTTTTATCTCCTGCCTGTGCGCATATCTTTGTCTAGGCATTTGCCACAGACATAATTGCATCCACCAGTTCTTTCCTCGTAAGGATTCCCTGTGGAATCGGTACGCCCGCGCTGCGCAGTTCATCTGCCACAAGCGTTGCCTGCGGTACATCCAGACGATGTTCTTTCAGCTCGTCCACACGCGAAAAAATATCGCGCGGTGTACCGTCCATAACGATCTTTCCTTTTTCCATTACATACACATAATCCGCGTCGACCACTTCTTCCATGTAATGTGTAATGAGAATAATGGTAACGCCCTTTTTCTTATTCAGATCATGTGCGGTAGCAATAACCTCTTTGCGTCCGTTTGGATCAAGCATCGCCGTCGGCTCATCAAAGACAATACATTTCGGTTCCATTGCCACCACCCCGGCAATCGCCACACGCTGTTTCTGTCCGCCGGAGAGGATGCCCGGAAATTCGTCGGCCCGGTCAGCAAGGCCCACAAGGGCCAGCGATTCCAGTGCGGCAGCGCGGCTTTGGTCAGAGGCAAAGAGGGCCACGTTTTCCCAGATGCGTTTCCAGGGCAGCAGGCGCGGCTCCTGAAACAGGAACTTCACCGGGGTGTCCGCAGCTTTGACCTGCTGGCCGTCGATCTCCACAGTGCCGGAGGTGGGGGAGTCCAGCTGAGAGATGATGCGCAGCAGGGTGCTTTTGCCGCAGCCGGAGGGGCCGA
>DLQV01000029.1 GCA_002474415.1 Lachnospiraceae bacterium UBA7598 | reverse complement strand
CCGTCCATCTTTTATCAAAGCCGGAAATCCGGAACTTGCAAACAATCTCTACGAATATATTATTGCAAAATGCAAAGAAGAAATTCCGGATGTACAAACCGGAATCTTTGGTGCAGATATGAAAATTTCCCTGGTAAACGACGGGCCTTTTACCATATTGCTGGATTCTGATGATCTTGCATAATGGCTTGCCAAGGCGTACGCGGTGTGATATTATGATTTTACCGGAAGAACTATTCGTTAAACTTGAGTTTTGCGAATAGTTGCATGGGTAAACGCTACTCTGTTTCCGCGTAAGAAATAATTTGTCACAAAGCAAAGGAACCATGATATGAAATTACAACAATTATACAGTTATGTCCGTCAGGCAATTGATGATTACCAGATGATTGCAGATGGTGACAGGATTGCCGTCGGCATTTCCGGAGGAAAAGATTCTCTGACACTTTTATATGCATTATCCGGATTACGCAGATTTTATCCAAAGAAATTTGAATTGACAGCTTTGACCGTTGATCTGGGATTTGATCATTTTGATCTGTCCGAAATCCAGCAGCTATGTAAAACGCTTGATGTCGAATATCATGTGATCAAAACCCGGATTGGCGAAATTGTTTTTGAAGAACGAAAAGAAAGTTCTCCATGTGCGCTATGTGCAAAAATGCGAAAAGGCGCTTTAAATGACTATGCACGGCAAATTGGATGCAATAAAGTTGCCTATGCGCATCACATGGATGACATCATAGAAACCATGTTTTTATCAATGTTTTACGAAGGACAGTTTTATTCGTTTGCCCCCGTCACGCATTTAGACCGCAGCGGAATTACTGTCATCCGGCCACTGATGTATGTTCCGGAAGCAAATGTTATTGGATTTCTTCATAAATATAATCTTCCCCTTGTGAAAAATCCGTGTCCGGCAGATGGGAAAACCAAACGTGAATATGTCAAACAGCTGGTCCGGCAGATCAATTTAGAAAATCCCGGTGTCAAAAAACGTATTTTTCATGCAATATGCACCGACAGAATAGAAGGGTGGAATAGCAATGGAAAACAATGAAAAAGCATATTACGAAAAAGTAGATATTGATAATGAATTAAAACTGCGAAAGCAGCTTACTGCTCTTCCGCCCTACTGCAAACAGTATTTTATAGCAATCGAATCCAAAACTCAGTCACGGACAAGACTTGCCTATGCCTATGACCTTTCCTGTTTTTTCGATTATCTGCACGAAAACAACCCAATTTGTAAAAAAATGAGCATTACGGAGATTCCTCTGAGTATTCTGGAAAATCTAAAACCCATGGACCTGGAAGAATATCTGTATAATTTAAAGGTATATGAAAAGGACGGTATGGCGCATACCAACGAGGAACGGGGAATCAAGCGAAAACTCTCCTCTCTCCGCTCCTTTTACAAATATCTGTACAAAAATGAATTTATACAATCGGACCCAGCGTCCAAAGTAAGTACCCCGAAAATCCACGACAAAAACATTGTAAGGTTAGATGCAGATGAAGTTGCCAATCTGCTTGATGAGGTCGAATCTGGCGAAAATTTAACCAAGAAGCAACAAATGTTCCATGACCGCACAAAAGTGCGTGATTTGGCCCTTCTGACGCTTATGCTGGGGACAGGAATCCGTGTCTCGGAATGTGTCGGTCTGGATCTGGATGATGTCGATTTAAAAAACAACGGTATCAAGATTCACCGGAAAGGTGGCGCAGAAGTTGTTGTATATTTCGGAGAGGAAGTTCGGAATGCTCTGTGCAAATATATGGAAGAACGGAAACTGATTACACCGGTCTCCGGAGATGAAAATGCACTGTTTTTGTCCATTCAGAAACGCAGAATCGGGGTCCGTGCAGTGGAGAATCTCGTAAAGAAATACGCAAAACTTGTTACAAACTTAAAGAATATTACCCCGCATAAACTGCGGAGTACCTATGGCACCTCTCTTTACCGGGAAACAGGCGATATTTATCTGGTTGCAGATGTCCTTGGACATAAAGATGTCAATACAACCAAAAAACATTATGCTGCCATTGAAGAGGACAGACGCCGCAGTGCCGCAAAATATGTTCATCTTCGTGAAGACTAAACGCAGACAACGCGCAAAAATCTTTTTAAAATATCAAAAAAGGAGTTAAAAATTTTTAGAAAATATAAAATTCTATGAAAATATAAGGAGGACAAAAAGAAATGGATTTATTATGGAAAGAACGAAAAAGAATCTGGTGTGGACTTCCACTTACCTTCACCGTGTACAGTTATGACAACGAAAGATTCTATGTAAAAAGCGGGTTTTTAAATCAGCGGCAGGATGAAGTCCGTCTGTACCGCGTCCAGGATCTGACCGTGACCAGATCACTGTCTCAGCGGATTTTCGGAATGGGAACCATTCTTGTAAATTCTTCCGACAAAACCCTTGGCGATTTTGAAATTAAAAATATCAAAAATGTCATGGAGGTAAAAGAACAGCTCTCTGAGCTTGTGGAAATACAGCGTGATAAAAAACGGGTATATACCAGAGAAAATATCTCCGGCGATTCCGAAGCCGATCATGATGATTATATGTAATCAGAATGTAAAATTTCCTGTATCCATTGAAAAAGGATACAGGAAATTTTTTACCTGTGTGCCTGCATTTCCTGTTGTATTTTTTCTTCAATCCGGATTTTTACCAGATCGGCAATTTCCTGCGTTTTCATTCCCTTATACTCTTCGTAACAGATCGGTTTTAAATAATGCACATATGTTGTGATCGGCCCGATATGAAAGCTGTTAAACACTTTATAAGAATCAATCAGTGCTATGGGAACGATCGGGGCATGTGATTTTAAAGCGATCTTAAAACTTCCTGCTTTGAAATCGCATACCTTATTTTTATTGTTAAACCGATATCCGCCCTCAGGGAAAAGAATATATTTTTTTCCGGCAGCCACCTCTTTTGCCACCTGATTGATAATGGTGATTCCCTGCCTCGGATTATCTTTTTCCAGGCGCTTGGCCTGCACAAGATCACAAAACTCACGTACAAGTATCGTATGTGACTTGCGTTTGTCCATCACAAAAGAACATGGAGACTTATGGGTATACATAATGCCCAGCACATCATATTTGCCCTGATGGTTCGGGTACATCATGTATCCTCCCTGCTTTGGCAGGTTTTCCGCACCGGTCTCCACGGTGTTAATTTTTCCCGTCTTGTTCATCAGATAAATGGCATGCTGCACGAGCGAATAACGCTGTTCTTCTGTATAGCGCTGCGGATGATCCGCCTCTGCACGCATTCTAGGAATCATATATGGTGCACGATGCAGATTCATAAATATAACATAAAATAATTTTAACATGGTACTCCTGTTTATGTATTACAATAGATACTTACCGGAATAACCGGAAAACTCCAAACACTTTTCCGAGAATCTTACAGTCCGGAACTATGATCGGGTCCATCGCATCATTTTCCGGCTGCAGCCGGATATGCCCGTCTTCTTTGTAAAAAGTCTTGACCGTTGCGGAATCATCGACTAAAGCAACCACCATTTCCCCATTCTGTGCGGTACTGCAGCGCTCCACAATGATATTATCCCCGTCAAAAATACCTGCATTGATCATGCTCTCGCCCTTCACCTTCAGCATAAAGGACTCTGCATTTGGCATATACTCTGCCGGGATCGGAAAATAGGCATCAATATTCTCAACGGCAAGCATCGGCTGACCGGCGGCTACCTGCCCGATCATAGGGACATTCACCACTTCACGCCGTGTCAGATTGAAGTTGTCGTCCACGATTTCGATTGCACGCGGCTTTGTCGGATCACGACGGATATATCCGTTTTTCTCAAGTGTCTCCAGGTGGGAATGGACGGATGATGTGGACTTTAAGTGGACCGCTTCACAAATGTCACGGACTGTTGGCGGATATCCTTTGTTTAAGATTTCTTTTTTTATATATTCCAGAATTTCTCTCTGTTTATCTGAGATTTTTCCATATGCCATAATGCGTTACCTCCGGGCGTATTTCTTTATGATCTTAGTTTATCATACTACAACATAGAACGCAAACGTATATTCCGAAAATTTGTTCGTATTTTCTATTGACAAACACATGTTCGTGTATTATATTTATTTCATACAAACAAATGTTCGATTACAGATAAAACAGGAGGAAGTTATTATGAAAAGGGTATATAATGAAAAAATCTCACCTCGTGCAAATGAAAGTCTCACCCGAAGAGAACATACCGTTCAGACCCAGAAACGCGTGATTGTTCTGGTCTGTGTTCTTGTCATCTTCGCCGTTATTCTGATTGGAAACAGTATCATTACATTCGCCGGTTCCAGAACTGAGCAGCCGGTTCATAAATATTACACAAGTGTCCAATTACAAAAGGGAGATTCTTTGTGGTCTCTTGCCGATCAATATGCTGCCTCTGACCGA
>DLQV01000054.1:209-4487 GCA_002474415.1 Lachnospiraceae bacterium UBA7598 | reverse complement strand
TGTAAAAATAAGGAAATGTTAAGGTAGAATCATGGTCTCGCCCCTTGAAATCATGGAGAAAGAAAGCTAGAATACAAAACAGATGATAGATTCAAAAGTACTGTTTATTTTAAAGAAGGGATTCGATGATGAAAAAAGGACTGGTCATGGAAGGCGGAGCCATGCGGGGAATGTTTACCGCAGGCGTCATCGACGTGATGATGGAGCATAAGATTACATTTGACGGAGCAATGGGAGTATCTGCGGGAGCGGTGTTCGGCTGTAATTATAAATCCAATCAGCCGGGACGTGTCATTCGTTACAATGCAGCGTATTGCAATAAACCGCAGTATGCGGGACTGCGCACATTTTTGAAAACAGGCGATATTTTCGGAGAGCAGTTCTGTTATCATGATATTCCGGAACATCTGGACCCGTTTGATTATGAGGCATATCGCAAGAATCCAATGGATTTTTATGTGGTGGTGACAGATGCAAAAACCGGAAAGGCACTTTATAAGAAAGTGGATCAGTGCGACAAGACAGAGATGGAATGGATGAGAGCGTCTGCCTCCATGCCGATCGTATCAAAACCGGTTTGTGTGGATGGATATGAACTGCTCGATGGTGGAGTTGCAGATTCCATTCCGGTGCAGAAGATGCAGGAACTCGGGTATGACAAGACGGTTGTGATTTTAACGCAGCCGCGGGATTATGTAAAAGGAAAGAATCAGCTGATGCCGCTGGCGAAAGTATCGCTCCGCAAGTATCCGGCGATGATCGATGCCATGGAACACCGGCATGAGCATTACAATGAAGAATTAAAATATATCCGGGAAAAAGAAGAAAGTGGAGAATTGTTTGTCATTCGTCCACCGAAAAAGATTGAAGTCAGTAAAGTAGAAAGAGACCGGCAGAGACTCCTTGCCGCCTACCGCATGGGACGGGAGACAATGAAGGAGCATATGCGCGGACTCGAACGGTTCCTGAAATAAATATTTATTACAGGAATCGGTAAATCAGGATCGCCAGCACAATTCCGATGATGCCGGCGATCGTTATTTTTATGGTTAATCCAAACGTGAGCACCAGAATTCCCAGATCAAGTACCAGCGGATTGGAAAGACCAAAAGTTTGGCCGTAATTTAACCAGCTGAGTGCCGGAACACCGGCCGTAAGCTGTCCGATAAAACCACCCAGTACAACACCTGCGAGAATCATCAAAAGAAGTGCCCAATAATTTTTTCCAGCAGTTCCTTTTGCCATAAAATATCCTCTTTTCTAAAGTCTAGAATTCTATCATAACATAAAAAGTTAAAAATCACAAAGGATACATGTTTTTTGTATAGAACAGCATTGAAGCCTTTTGTTTTTTGTGATAAATTAAACATATCGACATGAATTGGCATATGGGGGAGGACAATTGAAAAAAATAGCATTGATATCTGACGGTTGGCGTCGGATGATTACGTATGCCTGGGTAGATGGAATCATTCGGAGAATTCGGGAACTGGATGAGGATATTGCTTTGTATCAGTACAATTGTTATGGCAATTGGAGCAAAGATGCATTGCATAATACGGGCGAATATAATATTTATAATCTGCCGGATTTGTCAACGTTTGATGGAATTATACTGGATGGAAGCAATATTGTGGATGTCCGGCAAAAAGAAAAGATTGTAGAACGTCTGCAAAATTGTGGGGTACCGGTACTTTCACTGGACTGGTATGTAAACGGATTTTATTATGTGGGTGCAGATAACCGGCGTCCGATCCGTGAACTTATGACACACTTATATGAAGTTCATGGATGCCGCAAATTCGTTTTTGCAGGAGGCCCGGAGGATGCTTTTGGCAATTTTGAACGTGTTGCTGCATACTGCGAATGCCTGAAAAAATACGGGCTGACACTGGAAGAGAATCCGATTTTATGTGGGGATTACGACTATGAGACCGGCGTGAACTATATGCGGGAGTATGTCCATAGCGGCTCGAAACTTCCGGATGTATTCGTGTGTGCAAATGACAATATTGCGGCAGGAATCTGTGCAGAAGCTGAACAGTGGGGTTATCGTGTACCGGATGATTTTCTGGTGACTGGTTTTGATAATCTGGATAAGGCAGCCTATTTTCGCCCACAGATCACGACGGTGTTTCAGGACCGGGAGGAGATCGGAAAGCTTTGCGTGGATGTACTGCTCCGCATCTGGGAAGGAAAACCGGTGGAAGAACGCAACTATATTCCGGTTACCTGTATTTATGGAGAAAGCTGTGGCTGTCCGAATAATGGCATGGTAAATTACCGTGAATATATAAAAGAAAAGATTGTCGCTGCAGTCAAAAAAGACGAGGATGATGCCTTTCTCGTGGAACTGGAAGCGCAGATGGCAAGATGCAATGGTTTCCGGGAAATTTTTGAATATATTGTTGATTATTTTCAAAAACTGGAGTGTGATGGGGTATATTTTGTGGTAGACCGCAAACTTTTTGCCGCAGATGAAGATACGGATTTTCCAGTGGAAGGATATGATAAGAAAAACCTAGTGGTGGCAGATGGATTTGAAAACCATAAGAGAAAGGTGTTTGCCAGTGTCGAAGAACTGGACCAGCATCTGGAAAAAACAGGAAGTCAGAATGCCTATCTGTTTACCCCGATTCATTTCCGGGAACAGTCGGTTGGCTATCTGGTGATGAAAAACGGACGTTTTTTGTATGACAATCCTTATTATTATGATATTCACAGTACGATTGTAAAAACGCTCGAAACCCAGTTTAAGCAAAAACAGTTGGAAAATGCAGCAAACAAACTCCAGATGCTGTACAACCGGGACCCACTGACCGGTATCTGTAACCGGATTGCGTATACGGACATTATTCGTCCGGCATTTGCAAAGTATCAGGAAAAGGGAATAGCATGTGCGCTTGTCTTTGTGGATGCGGATGATTTTAAGTCTGTAAATGATACGTATGGACATGAGTTTGGAGATCAGGTACTGATCCGGATTGCACAGGTACTCGAAGAAGAATGTCCGCAAGAAGGATATGTCTGCAGGTATGGAGGCGATGAGTTTATCGGATTTTTCCCATATGCGACCTCTGAAAAAGCACAACAGTACATGGAGCGTGTACAGAGCCGGCTGACAAAGGAAAACGTTATGATCAGTATCGGAGTCGAATTGACGTTAGAAGGGGAAGAAGATACCATAGACGACTATCTTTCACTTGCAGATCAGAAGATGTACCGTCAGAAACAATTGCGCAAAGAAAGCCGGCAAAATATCGTCTGATAATAGATTGACAAATCAATCTTATGAATGTATAGTAACTTAGTAGGAATACTAAGTTTTAAATGCTGTACATTTTTAAGAAAGAAGAGATATATTATCATGAAGATTTCAACAAAAGGCAGATATGCCATGAGACTGATGCTGGATCTGGCATTGAACAACACAGGAGCACCGATCAGCTTAAAAGATGTTGCGAGACGTCAGGAAATTTCTGACAAATATCTGGAACAGATTATTTCCGTGCTGAACCGTGCCGGTTATGTGCGCAGTGTGCGTGGTGCACAGGGTGGATATTTGTTGCGCAAAGCGCCGGAGGATTATACCGTTGGGATGATTCTTCGACTGACCGAGGGTTCACTGGCTCCGGTCGCATGTCTCGATGAGGGAGACGATGTCAACTGTGATAAGCAGGAAGACTGTGTTACCCTGATTCTCTGGAAAAAGATCAATGATGCCATTTGCAGTGTTGTGGATCATATCACATTGCAGGATCTGGTTGACTGGCAGAGAGAAAAGAACGGGGATTATATAATATAAAAAGAAGAAAGTAGGAAGAGTATGAGTAAATTAATCTATCTGGACAATGCGGCTACCACACAGGTATACCCGGAAGTCCTGGATGCGATGCTCCCATATTTTACGGAGTATTACGGCAATCCGGCAGCCATTTACAGTTTTGCAGGAGAGTCAGAGCGTGCGGTTGCAAAAGCAAGAAAGCAGATTGCAGATGTGATCGGGGCAAAGACCGAGGAAATTTATTTCACCGGAGGCGGAAGCGAGTCTGACAACTGGGCACTCAAAGCAACTGCAGAGGCTTACCGCAGCAAGGGAAAGCACATTATCACATCCGCGATCGAGCACCATGCGATCCTGCATACGGCGCAGTGGCTGGAGCAGCAGGGCTTTGAAGTGACCTATATCGGTGTGGATGAAAATGGTAAGATCAAGCTGGACGAGCTTGAGGCAGCCATCCGTCCGGATACGATTCTCATCTCTGTGATGGCAGCAAA
>DLQV01000054.1:0-161 GCA_002474415.1 Lachnospiraceae bacterium UBA7598 | reverse complement strand
AACGAGATCGGTACGATTGAGCCATTAAAGGAGATTGGCGCAATTGCAAAGAAACATGATGTCCTGTTCCACACGGATGCGGTTCAGGCATTTGCGCACATTCCGATCAATGTCGATGAGATGAACATTGACATGCTCAGTGCCAGCGGTCACAAGATCAA
>DLQV01000111.1:444-4002 GCA_002474415.1 Lachnospiraceae bacterium UBA7598 | reverse complement strand
TTAGATCATATTGCAAATAAGAAGGCTGACGTGGTACGTCTTTATCTGCCACCAGATACCAACTGTCTTCTGTCCTGCTTTGATCACTGCATCAGAAGCCGTAACTATGTGAACGTACTTGTTACATCCAAGCATCCAAGACAGCAGTGGCTGACCATGGAGCAGGCAGTGAAGCATTGTACACAGGGTATCGGCATCTGGGAGTGGGCAAGTAACGACCAGGGACAGGAGCCGGATGTTGTTATGGCATGTTGCGGAGATACCCCGACACTTGAGACATTGGCAGCTGTTACCATCTTAAGAAAAGAAATGCCGGAGATCAAGATCCGTGTGATCAATGTCGTCGATCTGATGAAGCTTGAGCCAAGCAGCAAGCACCCACATGGTCTGACAGATGCAGAATATGATGCACTGTTTACAAAGGATAAGCCAATTATCTTTGCATTCCATGGATATCATACACTGATTCATGAGCTGACCTATCGTCGTACCAACAGAAACATTCATGTATACGGTTATCAGGAAGAAGGAACCATTACGACTCCATTTGATATGCGTGTACAGAACGAGATCGACCGTTTCCATTTGGTAAAGGGTGTGATCGAAAACCTTCCACAGTTAGGAAACCGTGGTTCTTATCTGACACAGAAAATGAATGATAAGCTTGTAGAACATAAGCAGTACATTCATGAGTATGGTATTGATATGCCAGAAATCCGTGATTGGAAATGGGATTTATAAAATAAAATATTAACACGATTCTTTGCGGAACTGTGCCGGAGTCATCCGGTGCCGTTCCGTAAATATTTTATAGAAATAGCCTTTGTTTTTGTAGCCGACTTCCGCGGCAATTTCATCAATGTTTAGTCTGGTGTGCAGCAGTAATTCTTCGGCTTTCTGCAGACGCAGGTGCTGCAGGTATTCCGTATAAGTCATGCCGGTCCGGTTTTTGAGTAACCGGTTAAAATAATCTTCCTGAAAATGGAATTCTTCACAAAGCATACGAATGGAAATATTTTTCATATGCTGTTTCATATAATCAGAAATTTCTTCATATAAAATCCAGTTCATTTTCTGTCGCAGTTTTTTGGACAGAGAAAATTCATATTGTGTGCTGAGAATGCGGAAAATGCGCAGGAGAAGCCCCCGGCAGATAATCGGAGAAGCTTCATCATGCCGCTGTAATTCCAAGAGAAGTGAGGTCAGGGTTTCCTCCATCTGTGTGGTTGCATCCGCCTGTGGACGAAAATGCAGATATTGCTGCAACGATTTTTGCTCCATCAGTGCCATGTTCAGAAACGATGTGATTCGTTCCGTTGTGATCTGTCGGTTCATGATGTCCTGAAACATCACATTGGTGATGCCAAGAAACAGAAGTGTGGCAGAAGTTCCTTCCATGATTTCCTGATGCAGACAGTTTTTGTCGATCAGACAGACTTCTCCCCGGTGAAAAGTAAATTCATTGCCAAGAATTTTCTGTCGGTATTCCCCGTCAATAATATAAAACAATTCGAGATATTCGTGGGAGTGCATCTGCGTGCGCATGCCGGGCCGAAACTCTTTTTCATAAAGAAACGGAGGCTGGGAGGGCAGAATCGTTGCGGAAAGCGTATGTCCGTCATGGATATCCCACAGCAGGGAAAACAGATGTTCATTTTCCGGGAGCGGATAGGTTTTGACAACGCTTTCGTGAGCTGAATATTCCGGATGCAGAATCTGAAACCGGCTGAAGTTATCCGGTATTTCCGTATTTCCACTCTGATAAATCAAATGTTTTGTAAAATTCTTCAAATCCATGGAACGTCTCCTGTAAAAAATTACTCCACCATGGAGGTGGAGTAATTGTAAGTGATGTCTGCCTGTTATTTATTTCATTGCATTTTTCTTTGCAATGGAAGCACGCTTGCGCATCGTAGGGTCCAGAATACGCTTGCGGATACGCAGGCTTTCCGGAGTTACCTCAAGAAGCTCATCGGTATCAATGAAGTCAAGAGCCTGCTCTAAGCTTAATTTGCGAGGCGGAACCAGGGTCAGGGCCTCATCAGCAGAAGAAGAACGTGTATTGGTCAGATGCTTTTTCTTGCAGACATTTAACTCAATATCCTCGGCTTTGGAACTCTGTCCGATGATCATACCGGAATATACTTTTTCGCCAGGTCCGATAAAGAGCGTACCACGCTCTTGGGCGGAGAACAGACCGTAAGTTACGGATTCACCGGTCTCAAATGCGATCAGGGAACCGGTAGAACGGTAAGCGATCTCACCGCGGAATGGCTCATATCCGTCAAACATGGTATTGATGATACCGTTTCCTTTGGTGTCGGTCATGAACTCACCACGATATCCGATCAGTCCACGGGAAGGAATCTTAAACTCCAGACGGGTATAACCGCCGGCGATGGAGCCCATATTTAAAAGTTCACCTTTCCGCTGCTGCAGTTTGGAGATGACAGCACCGGTAAATTCATCCGGTACATCCACATAAGCAAGTTCCATTGGCTCAAGTTTCTTGCCATTCTCATCATAATGATAGAGAACCTCGGCTTTGCTGACTGCAAACTCATATCCTTCACGGCGCATATTCTCAATCAGAACGGACAGATGCAGCTCACCACGACCGGATACTTTTAAGCTGTCCGGGCTGTCGGTTTCTTCGACACGGAGAGAAACATCGGTATTTAACTCGCGGAACAGTCTGTCGCGGATATGACGGGAAGTAACATATTTTCCTTCCTGACCGGCGAGAGGACTGTCGTTTACGATGAAATTCATGGAGATGGTCGGCTCGGAAATCTTCTGGAACGGGATGGCTACCGGATTTTCCGGAGAGCAGATGGTATCTCCAATGTGAATGTCTGCAATACCGGAGATGGCTACGATGGAACCGATCTTGGCTTCACTGACATCTACTTTATTTAAACCGTCGAACTCATACAGTTTGCTGATGCGGACTTTCTCGAGTTTGTCCGGATCGTGATGGTTTACAACGACTGCTTCCTGGTTGACTTTCAGGGAACCGTTATCGACTTTTCCGATACCGATACGGCCAACGTATTCATTGTAGTCGATGGTACTGATTAAAACCTGTGTATTGGCATCCGGATCTCCGGTTGGGGCCGGGATATAATTTACGATCGTCTCGAAAAGAGGGGTCATGTCCTTCTTTTCATCGTCGAGATTGTACAGAGCATATCCATCTCTTGCGGAAGCATAGATGAACGGGCAGTCAAGCTGCTCATCGGAAGCATCCAGATCCATGAAAAGCTCTAAAACCTCATCAATCACTTCTGCAGGGCGCGCTTCCGGACGGTCGATCTTGTTGATGCAGACAATAACCGGAAGATTTAAAGCCAGTGCTTTCATCAGCACGAATTTGGTCTGTGGCATGGTTCCCTCGAATGCGTCTACGACGAGGACTACACCATTTACCATCTTAAGAACTCGCTCTACCTCACCACCGAAATCGGCATGACCAGGCGTATCGATAATGTTGATTTTTGTATCCTTATAAAATACAGCGGTATTTTTGGACAGGATGGTGATACCACGCTCACGCTC
>DLQV01000111.1:0-402 GCA_002474415.1 Lachnospiraceae bacterium UBA7598 | reverse complement strand
ACGCTCACGCTCGATATCGTTTGAATCCATGACACGTTCCTGTACTTCCTGATTGGCACGGAACACACCGCTTTGTTTTAACAGCTCATCGACCAGTGTGGTTTTACCATGATCGACATGGGCGATGATTGCGATATTACGAATGTCGTCTCTTGTTGTTACCATAAATTTAACCTTCTTTTTAATATTGTTTAACTTTACATAAATAACCTATCCTATTTTATCATAAAAAGCTGATTTCGCAAGCTTTTTTCAACGTACACCAACGATTTAAGCGTTTTAGATAGTTTTCGCCGGCCTTATCGACAAGGTTTGATGATTTCTACCAACCATTAAATGGTAAAACAGAAGCCTATCAAAAATTTCCACAAAAGGAAGGAGTATTCATGGCAGATAAAATGT
>DLQV01000071.1:8679-8809 GCA_002474415.1 Lachnospiraceae bacterium UBA7598 | reverse complement strand
ATCAAGAAAGAGTTCGGACTCAGTAAGAACGCGTTTAAGCGCGCCTGCGGACGTCTCCTGAAAGAGGGAAAGATCCGCATTACAGAGAAGACGATCGAACTCGTTGATTAGGAGGAGGGCGCATATGTGC
>DLQV01000071.1:0-8637 GCA_002474415.1 Lachnospiraceae bacterium UBA7598 | reverse complement strand
AGCACATATTTAGGATGCGCCGACGACATGCCGCCGAACGAATGTGAGGGGGCAACACCACAATAGGAGGTACTTATATTATGAAGACAGTGATTCAGACACCAAAGGCACCGGCAGCAATTGGACCGTATTCACAGGCAATTGCAGTGGGAGATATGATTTATACATCTGGTATGATTCCGATCATTCCGGAGACAGGTGAACTTGAGACAGGCGATGTCAAGGCACAGGCAAAGCAGGCGATTGGAAACCTGATTGCACTGTTAAACGAGGCAGGCAGTGATGCAGACCATGTGATAAAGACAACCGTATTTATCAAGGATATGAATGATTTCGCCGCAGTGAATGAAGTATATGCGACATTCTTTGAGAAGGACTGTCCGGCGCGTTCCTGTGTAGAGGTTGCAAGACTTCCAAAGGACGTGAAGATTGAAATCGAGGCAATTGCACTCAAAAAATAATAAAATAAACATTTTGAACAGTTAAAACAAGCAAAATCGCTCGATTATGTTATTTTCTGCTTGCATAATTACATATGCGTGGTAAAATAAAGGGCAGATAATACGCATGAGGGAAAGGAAGTAATAGATCATGAGCAAAAATATTGATTGGTCTTCACTCGGCTTTGGCTATGTGCAGACAGATAAGCGTTTCGTATCAAACTACAAGAATGGTGCATGGGATGACGGTGTGCTGACAGATGACGCAACCGTTACTCTGAGTGAGTGTGCAGGCGTGCTTCAGTATGCACAGACATGTTTTGAAGGTTTGAAGGCATATACAACAGAGAAGGGACAGATCGTTATTTTCCGTCCTGACTTAAATGCATCCCGTATGGCAGATTCCTGCAAGCGTCTGGAGATGCCTGTATATCCAGAAGATAAGTGGGTAGATGCAGTCGTAAAGACGGTGGAAGCAAACATTGACTGGGTACCACCATATGGCTCTGGAGCAACTCTTTACATCCGTCCATATATGTTCGGAAGTAACCCGGTTATCGGCGTTAAGCCGGCAGATGAGTATCAGTTCCGTGTATTTTGTACACCGGTTGGTCCTTACTTCAAGGGCGGCGCAAAGCCAATTACAATCCGTGTTTCTGATTTTGACCGTGCAGCACCTCACGGAACCGGACATATCAAAGCCGGACTGAACTACGCTATGAGTTTACATGCAATCGTAGATGCACATGCTCAGGGATATGCTGAGAATATGTATCTGGATCCTGCTACAAGAACTTATGTAGAGGAGACCGGTGGAGCAAACTTCATTTTCATTACCAAAGACGGAAAATTCGTAACACCAAAGTCAGACAGTATTTTACCTTCCATTACAAGAAGATCTCTGATGGTTGTTGCTGAAAAGTATCTGCATATGCCGGTAGAGCACAGACAGGTTAAATTCTCAGAAGTACCTGATTTTGCAGAGTGTGGACTCTGCGGTACTGCAGCAGTTATTTCTCCAATTGGAAAGGTTGTTGATCATGGCAAAGAGATCTGCTTCCCAAGTGGAATGGAAGAAATGGGACCATACACAAAGAAACTGCGTGAGACACTTACCGGAATCCAGATGGGCGAGATTGAAGGACCGGAAGGCTGGGTTCACAAGATTATGTAAGTCTATGAGGGAATTGTTTTAGATATAAGTTTTCTCGAGGTGACGGAAGACGGGGTACATTCTCTTTCTACAAAAAAGTTTACAAGTCCTGCGGTACATCTTTGATGTATCGCCTTGCGCCGATATTGATTTCAGGTTGGTTTTATAAAAGCTTTACATTTACGCTATTAGCGTTATGTGATGGAACTACGGCGCAGTTGTAAATTTATTCTTCCGAAAGAAATGTACCCCGTCTTCCTGTTGGTTGGGAAAATTATAAGTAAAAACGATTCTTACAAATTCTGCAGATTGGAAAAGTGTAAGAAAAAGATCGATTTTCATAAATTCTGTAAATGGGATTTATTGATAAAAAATAGAGATTAAGGTGACACATTTTCTTGTTTTCAATGCCTAAAATAAAGGAATGTCACCTATAAGAGAAAAATTGCTTCTTCAGGTACCGATTTTTTGAAAAAATGGTACCTGAAGAAGCAATTTTTATTCCATAGAGACTTTGTGGTATCTAAATGTTAAATTTTAAGTGTATAGATACCATAACGGTATTTTTGATGCAAATTTTCTTTGTATAGATACCAGCACATTTTTCAAATTATCTTTTCTCCAACCAACAGGGAGAAGACGTATATTTCTTTCGGAAGAATAAATTTGCAACTTGCTCTGGCACACACTACAATAAAGCGAATTGCGTAAGATGATAAAATTTACGTAAAGAATTTGAAACCAACGCCAGAGCTAACTTGGAAATTTTTCTGTAGAAAGAGAATATACGCCTTCTTCCGTCACTTTGAGAAAACTTATATCTAAAACACTCGTAGAAATCCACTGCATTGAAAAAACTTATATCTAAAAATATTCCCACAAATCCATTGCATCGAAAAAAGCATTGACAGATACGCAATATGTGAGAAGATAGAAATAAGCCCCCACAAAGGGCAGCAAAAACAAAACAGGAGATATGTATTTATGGCTCCAACCTATCGAAAGAAAAATAAAAAACGAAGAACAAGAAAAGAGCAGCTGCAGCTGCGCATTTTAATGATTATCATTGCCGTAATTTTGCTGGGATCAATTCTGGGGATCATACATAAAGTGAAGCAGGACCGGACGCAGCAGACTGTGTCTGACAGCAGCTGGGATATTACAGATAAAAAATACGTTGACCAGCGACCGGAATTAGACGTGGAACTGCTTCCGGTCAACAAATATTCCCGCCCGGGGATTGCACTCAAAAAGATTCGTGGAATTGTTGTTCATTACACGGCCAATCCAGGAACAACTGCCATCCAGAACCGGAACTATTTTGCAGGACTGGAACAATCTCACCAGACCAAGGCAAGCAGCCATTTCGTGATCGGGCTGGATGGAGAAATTGTACAGTGCATTCCCTGCAATGAAATCGCATATGCATCCAATAACCGAAACAGTGATACAATCGCAATCGAATGCTGTATTCCGGATGACACCGGAAAATTCAATGACAGTACGTATCAGTCATTGATCCAATTGACAACCTGGCTGATCGGAAGATATGATCTTGGAATTGAGGATGTGATCCGGCATTATGATGTGACAGGCAAAAACTGTCCGAAATATTTTGTGGAACATGAGAGTGCATGGGAAGATTTTCATGATGATCTGGCAGCTTATATTGCAAAAAATGGAGTAGACAAAGAATAAAAAATCATCTACAATAAATTAAATATAGGAAGTATTCTGAATAATTAACGGAACAGAGGAGAAATTTTTGATACAACTATTTACGGAATTACAGGAAAAGAAAAATGTAAGAAGTAATCTGAGTGCTCTGCGTGCCAGCCTGAAAGAAGCGACGGAAGAGCAAAAAGCACAGGCTATAGAATTTGTGCGCGGGCATGAAGATCTGGTGTTTGGATTTCTACAGGAAGAGGATGCAAAAACACGGAAGAATGCAGCGCTTCTTCTGGGAGACCTGGCAGTACAGAATGCTTTGCAGCCGCTTTGGAAAGCATATACCAGGGAACAGACACTGTTCGTAAAAAGTGCATATCTGGAAGCTATGAAGGCACTTCATGCAGAAGAAATCCTTCCGCAGCTGAAAGATCGTCTGGCTGAGTTGGAAGGAGAGCCGGTCACCGAAGAAAACCGGAAACATCGCGAAGCAGAACTGCGGGCACTGCGGGCAATCTTCATTCAGTATGAAGGAATCGATACCCATCATTTTGATATAAAACAAAAGAACAATCATGTACTATTGGTGACAAACCGCAATCATCGCGGAATACTGGAAAATCAGACCGGGGGAAAGGCGCATCCGCTCGGTGTGATTGTACAGACGGATGATCTGTTGCAGCTGTTGCAGATCCGCACATATCGGGACATGCTGTTTTTGCTTCCGGTCAAAGGACTTCTGGAGCAGGAACCGGAAAAAGCAGCAGAGGCGGTGTGGAAGCCAATGCTTGCAATCTGTGCAAAATACCACCGGGAAGACAAGCCATTCTTTTTCCGGATTGAGTGCAGAGCCGCAATGACACTGGAACAAAGAAGCCGGTTTGTCAAAAAGCTGGGATCTGCCATCGAACAGTTGTCGGGTGGAAAACTGGTGAATTCTCCGGGAGATTATGAGGTAGAACTTCGGCTGGTTGCAAATCGTGAGGGAAAGTTTTTCCCGGCATTGAAATTTTATACGCTTCCAGATCACCGGTTTGCATATCGCAAACATGCAATTGCAGCTTCCATGCACCCTTCGCTTGCGGCGTTGATTATGGAACTGGCGGCTCCATATCTGAAAGAGAATGCACAGATCATAGATCCGTTTTGTGGCGTGGGAACGATGCTGATTGAGCGGGATATCCGCGTCCCGGCACGTGAAAAATACGGTACGGATATTTTTGGAGAAGCAATTGACGGAGCACGGGAGAATGCGGCTCTGGCAGGGGAACAGATTAATTTTATCCATAGGGATTTCTTTGACTTCAAGCATGACTATTTGTTTGATGAGATTGTAACCAATATGCCGGTGCGGGGAAAAATGACGCGGGAGCAGCTGGACAGTCTGTATGAGAAATTTTTCCGGAAAGCATTAACCATTCTGGGAAAGGAAGCTGTGATTGTGATGTATACAGGAGAAATCGGATTTGTGAAGAAACAGTTGCGTCTTCACAGGGAATTTTCTCTTTTGGAAGAATATTGTATGCAGAGTAAGACAGGATTTTATTTGTTAATTATAGGAGTAAAGAGGTAATGGCATGAACGATGATACGAATCTGATAGATATATCAATGTTGCAGCAGCTGCAGGATCAGTTTTGCTGTGCAGATCATTTGTATCTGATGTGTGTGGATAAAAATAAGGGTGTTGTGACAAAACCGTTTGGAACGGAAGAACAGGTGGGGTTTTTACGTACACTGGTCGATAAACATGTCTATATGGAACTGGTAGACCAGATGCAGCATGACCGGATGGAAACGGTTGTGGAACGGGAGACGGCACAGGACTTTATGAAATTGTGTGCTGTTTCCACAAAAGTAGAAGATCAGCTGCAGGTTGTCTGGATTGTTATGGGCATTATAAAGGAGCATCTGACACCGGAGACGCATTTGCCGGAGAAAATGCTTATTACAACGGAAGAACAATTTTATGCATCGGTAGAGTTTTTGTCACTGCTTTCCGGACAGTTGTTTGAAAGTCGCAGAAATCAGATGATTGCGCAGAAAGCAATGGAAAAGAGTTCTGTTTCCGAACTGGCGATGGAATATCAGCTGCATCGCAGCCGGGCAATGACCGAAATTTTGCAGATGATGGATTCGGATAACAGTTTCGAAAAAGTGGTTGAGGATATTTTGCGGGAAACATGCGAAAGTCTGGAAATTTCCGGTGGATGTCTGCTGCGCGAGAATGTGGGGGAAAATACGGCGGACATGATCTGCGAGTATACAAAAGAACCAGACAATTCCGTTATTGCGGAGGGACAGAATATTCCGATCGATGCACTGCCGTTTTATAATGGTAAGCCTTATATGATCTCATCGGACTCCATCATGCCGGAACCGTTTGCACATTTATTTAAAACCTGTCATATCAGTGCCGGAATTTTTGAACCGATTGAAATACAAAACCGCACGGCAATGTATTTTTGCGTGTATGATAATGAAAAAACAAGAATCTGGGAGAACAGAGATATCAAATTTGTCAGTGATGTGCGAAGAGTTGTGCAGAGTATCATGCTCAAAAGAATTGCAAAGAATTCGCTGGCAAGTTCCTATACATCTTTAGAGGCAATTCTGGAAAATACCGGATGTGGAATTTATGTAGTTGATTATCATACGAATTCGATTCTTTATATGAATCACAAATTCAAAGAACTTTTCTCCCGCAGTATCGCAGGAAATCATCTGGAAAAGATGCTTTTTTCCGACAGGGAAACAAAGCGCAGCCAGTATTATGAGGAAATTTATTCGGTTGTTGAGGAACGCTGGCTGGATGTGCATAAGACCGAGATTGACTGGGTGGATGGTAGAAAAGTTGCCATGTGTACACTCTATGATATTACCGAAAAGAAAATTTATCAGAAGGAGATTGAAAACCAGGCAAACAATGATTTCCTGACAGGGCTGTTTAACCGCATGCGCTGCGAACAGGATCTGGGGCAATTTATTCGAAAGACACGGAAAAAAGAAGCAACAGGGGCGTTGCTTTATATGGATCTGGACGATTTCAAACATATCAATGATGGTCTGGGACATCAGTATGGAGACATTCTGTTAAAGGCAATTTCCCATAGTCTGCGCAGGGTAGATGGCGTTGAAAATACCTGTTACCGTATGGGGGGAGATGAGTTTGTTGTGATTGTTCCGGATTCCATGTATCCGGAGCTGGAACGGATTGTGCGGGATGTGACATCCATATTTAAGAAACCGTGGTTTTTAAAGGGAGAAGATTATTATTGCACCATGAGTATGGGAATTGTATATTTCCCGAAGGACGGAAAAACGGTGGAGGAACTTGTCCGCAAGGCAGATATTGCTCTGCTGTCGGCAAAACGCAGGGGCAAAAACCGTGTGGAATATTATGATGAGATGGACGCGTCTTCCTCTTACCGCAGATTGGATCTGGAAAAAAATATGCGTACCGCAGCCATGAACGCATGTACGGAATTTGAAGTGTTTTATCAGCCGATCATCGATGTCTGTCAGCCAGGGGAACCGTGTTGTGGTGCGGAAGCGTTAATCCGCTGGAATTCCAGAGCGCTTGGTTTTGTGAATCCGGCAGATTTTATTCCGCTTGCAGAGTACCTGGGACTGATCAATCCGATCGGAGAATATGTAATGAGAAATGCGGCATTGCGGTGTAAATACTGGAATGACATGGGGCATCCGGATTATCATGTCAATGTAAATTTGTCGGTTGTACAGCTGTTGCAGAATGACATTGTAAAAAAGATAGCGAAGGTTCTGGAAGAAACCCGTATCACACCACAGAATCTGACACTGGAAGTAACGGAGAGTCTGGCGATCAATGATATGGTCCGGATGAAGAAGATATTAAGTGAGATCCGGAGTCTTGGTGTACGCGTGGCACTGGATGATTTTGGAACAGGATATTCATCCCTCAATCATATCCGGGAGATGCCTTTGGATGTCATCAAGATTGACCGTTGTTTTATTGAACATCTGGGCGAGGACGATTTTTCCAATGCCTTTGTGCGGATGGTTTCGGAACTGGCAAATGCCATCAATGTACGCGTATGCGTGGAAGGTGTGGAGACTAAGCGCCAGAGAGATATTGTAAAAAAGATGGGTATCCATATGATTCAGGGGTATTTTTATGGAAAACCGATGAAGATCGAAGATTTTGAAAAGAAATATCTAATATAAGGAGGATGATATGTACACAGCATTAACAATTGCTGGAAGTGATTCCAGTGGAGGTGCCGGCATTCAGGCAGATATTAAGACAATGACAGCAAACCATGTTTACGCAATGAGCGCGATCACGGCTTTGACTGCCCAGAATACGACCGGTGTAACAGATATTATGGAGGTGACTCCAAAGTTTTTGGCAGAGCAGTTGGACAGTATTTTTACGGATATCTATCCGGATGCAATTAAAACCGGAATGGTTGCTTCCAGTGAACTGATTGAGACGATTGCACAGAAGCTGACAGAGTATCACGCAAAAAATATTGTCGTAGATCCTGTTATGGTGGCAACCAGTGGGGCAAGACTGATCAGTGAAGATGCCATCAGCACATTGAAAAGTAAATTATTACCGCTTGCAACGGTGATCACGCCAAATATTCCGGAAGCGGAAGTGCTTTCCGAAATGCAGATCAAAACCAATGCAGATATGGAACAAGCAGCAGAAATTATTTGTGACACATTGGGCTGTGCCGTTTTATTAAAGGGCGGTCATCAGTTAAATGATGCCAATGACTTACTCTTCCAGAAGGGAAAAGAGCCGGTATGGTTTGAGGGAAAGCGGATTGACAATCCAAATACACACGGGACAGGCTGTACGCTTTCTTCTGCGATTGCATCAAACCTTGCAAAAGGAAGAGATCTTGAAACGTCGGTGAAGTATGCAAAAAATTATATTTCCGGTGCACTTGCCGCCATGCTTGACCTTGGAAAAGGAAGCGGACCAATGGACCATGCATTTGCAATTGAAGGAGAATATTAGTATCCGGCAAATGTGAGGCCGGGTTTATCATAGGTTAAGAGGAGTGTACAAATGGAAAAAAAAGGAACTTCCGTGTTCAGTAACGGATTAATTTGGTTTGGTGCAGGTGTATCCCTGGCGGAAATACTGACAGGTACTTATTTTGCACCGCTTGGATTTGGAAAAGCCATGGCAGCAATTTTACTGGGACATCTGATCGGCGGACTTATGATGTTTGCTGCAGGAATGATTGGAGCCAAAGAACGAAAAAGCGCCATGGAAACAGTGAAAATGAGTTTTGGAGAGAGAGGAAGCCTTCTGTTTGCTGTCTTAAATGTGTTACAGCTTGTAGGGTGGACTGCAATTATGATTTATGACGGCGCACTT
>DLQV01000010.1:15037-15337 GCA_002474415.1 Lachnospiraceae bacterium UBA7598 | reverse complement strand
AATCATGGAGAATTTTACGTCACCTGCAGCGCGCATACCATAGGGTGGGATAAAGGAAAGTACCCAGGAAATTGGCTTTACAATCGTGATGAAGGTGATCATGAAAAAGCACAGTTTCGCGCTGGCAGGTTCCATTCCGGCAAGCATGGTAATCGGTTTGGTCAGTGCAAAAACGAGCAGGCAGCTTGCGATGATGACTGCCTCTGACAGCCAGGACAATTTCTTAATATAATAGATGGCCTCATCTTTGCGCCCTGCACCCAGACACTGACCGACTACGGTCATCAGTCCGATTCCGAT
>DLQV01000010.1:0-14918 GCA_002474415.1 Lachnospiraceae bacterium UBA7598 | reverse complement strand
GTAGACTGGATGGCAAGTTTACCGAACTGAAACATACTGTTTTCAATACCGGACGGAATTCCGATAAACAGAATTTTTTTAATCAGATACCAGTCGGGGCGGATGGAAAAATAATTGCGGATACAGATCGGGGCATTGTCATTGCGCAGCTGCCAGATAACGACGATGGCACAGAAAATACGTGATACCAGCGTGGATATCGCCGCACCTTCGACGCCCATGCCAAGTACAAAGATCAGGATCGCATTTCCGCCAATGTTCATAAAATTGGAAATAACCGAGATGATCATCGGATTGCGGCTGTTGTTCTGGGAGCGCATAATAGATGCGCCGGCATCGTATAGTCCGATGAACGGAAACGATAACAGCGTAAAGAAGAAATAGATCCGGGAATTGGCCATGACATCGCGTTCTACTTTTCCAAAGATTACATGAAGCAGCGGATCACGGAATATCAGACAGAAAATAGATAAAGTTACAGACAGAATGACCATGACAAACAAAACCTGTCGTGCAGAACGGTTGGCATCCTTTTTGTTCTGGCTGCCGAGATACTGGGAGCACAGGATTGCGCCCCCGGCAGACAAGGCAGACAGTGCCTGAATGACAAGAATATTGATGGAATCCACCAGGGAAACGGCAGAAATTGCGGCAGAGCCGACATTGCTGACCATCATGGTATCGGCGGTTCCCATTAAAGAAGAAAGCAGCTGTTCCACAATAATCGGGATCAGCAGCTTTCGTAAGTCCAAATTGTTATATAAATGCTGTGTGTTATCGTGCATAAATAAAATCCTCTTTTCTTACCCTCGGATATTATTTTAGCACGATATTTTTCAATGGGAAAGGGGCTATTCGATTACCAGAAGCAGGGCCATCTTAAACTGCTCGTCTGCGGTCACACTGTGCAGACCGTCTTTTTCAAAACGGAAATTCTCACCGGCAGAGATTACATGATCTTTGCCTTCATAGTTGATCGTTGCTTTTCCGTCCAGTGCGAAAATGATCGCATTGCCCGGTGCGCGGTGCGGAGTCAGTCCGGTTCCCTTGTCAAATGCCATGAGCACAAACTTCATGGTGTCGGTGCTTGCCACATCAAGGTTGCTGATGCTTCCCTCTTCATAGGAAATCAGATCCTTTAATTTCATTACTTCTCCTGCTTTTACAATATTGTTCATAGTAGCCTCCTGTTTGATAATAATTTCTGTGTAAATAGCTCCGGTATCACTCTGTACACCGCAGAGTGTGCCACCCGGAATGACCAGCAGATCGCCTTTGGTCAGGTTTTGTGTTGATGCATCGGCACCGATCAGAAACGTTCCTTCGCCCTCCGCACCGATGTAAACCGATGTGGTGTCATAGCGTTCCTGGCTGATGGATGTGCCTTTGCCCAATGCAAAATAGGTGACCGGATTTTCCGAACCCATCTGTGCATTTCGTGAGATGGTCATGCCATCCCGTGCCGGGCGCAGCTGCGCCACGGTAAATACCTCGTTCATAGGTTACTCCTTTTTTGATTCTGTTATTTCAGAATTAGTTTTTTAGATTTATAAAAAATTATACAATAAAAAATGAAGGATGTATGTTGTTATAACCACAATTTTGCGACTTGACAAGTATGACAGTTTCATCCTATTCTTAAGTGTAGGCAATTGCGAAACCGATGCGGTGCATGACGTTCGTACCTGTTTCGCAATCGCCGATATAGAAACGAAGAGGAAGGAACTCCCATGGAACAACGTAAAACCGGTACACTCTATCTGTGTGCTACCCCTATCGGCAATCTTGAGGATATTACATATCGTGTACTGCGGACACTCAAAGAAGTGGATCTGATCGCGGCAGAGGATACGAGAAATTCTATCCGGCTGCTCAACCATTTCGAGATTAAGACGCCGATGACGAGCTATCACGAATACAATAAAATCGATAAGGCCTACCAGCTTGTCGCCAAAATGCGCGAGGGCAAAAATATTGCACTGATTACAGATGCGGGGACGCCAGGTATTTCCGATCCAGGGGAGGATATTGTGCGCATCTGCTACGAAGAGGGGACTCCGGTCACTTCACTTCCGGGAGCTGCCGCCTGCATTACCGCACTGACCATGTCGGGACTTCCAACACGCCGGTTTGCATTTGAGGCGTTTCTTCCCAAGGATAAAAAGGAGCATCAGGCGGTGCTTGAAGAATTAAAGACCGAGACACGTACGATTATTATTTACGAAGCACCACACCACCTTGTGCGCACTTTGCAGGAACTTTCGGATACCCTCGGCGGAGACCGCAGGCTTACGATCTGCAGGGAACTGACCAAGCGGCATGAAGAAAAAATGCAGACCACGTTTGCGGACAGTCTGGCATATTATGAAGTCAATGAACCGCGCGGGGAATATGTCCTCATCATTGCCGGCCGTTCCCGTGAAGAGATGAAAAAGGAGGAACAGGCCGGATGGGAAGCGCTTTCCCTTGAGGAACACATGGCGCATTACGAGTCCCAGGGGATTGACCGCAAGGAAGCCATGAAACGTGTCGCAAAAGACCGTGGGGTCAGCAAGCGCGATATTTATCAGGCACTGTTAAAATAAAAAGGATGGAGAGACTTTATTTTAACTGATCTCGCACGGTTTCTTCGAGAACGGAAAAAGGCGAAGGACCGGTGCGAAGGATTGCTTCGTGAAATGCAGACACCGAAAAGCTTTTGTTTTCGAGCGCTAGCTGTTCACGCATCTGGCGGAATTTCAGATAGCCAACATAATATTTCAGGTAGTTTCCAGGTTCTTCGAGGATCAGATCTGTGATTCTTTTTACCGTGGCAGTATCATCTACGCCGTATTCGCTCCAGAATGCGGCGATTTTTTCTTTTTTCCATCCAAAATAATGAATCCCGATATCCGCCGTGGCATAGAGACTGAGTGTTGCAGCCTGGTTGTGCTGTAACAGGGAAGCAAGATCCTGATCAAGTCCGGCATAATAGAAAGCCTGCATTTCGGTGTAGGTTGCCCAGCCTTCGGTGTAACCCGGATAGTTGAGGAGGGAGCGGACTTCCGGAGCACCATAGGAGGAGGTACAGATGGTCTGGTACAGATGTCCGGGATATCCCTCATGTGCAAGCGTCGTAAAGTAATAGATATCCGTATAATTTTTAGCATCATTTATGTAGATCCGGTTGTGTGAAATATCATCAATCGGAGCCGTGATATAAAAGGCGGGAGCTAAGTACTCACTGAGTGCCGGATCAACGTGACAGATTTCCACTTCTGTCTGTGGCGGTGTCGGGAAGTTGGTAAGGATTTCTTTTTGCAGTCGGGAAAGCATGGCGTTTTCATCTTTCATCGAGACATCGAGTTTCGGAGACTGAGAGGCAAGTTTCGGATTTTTTTCCAAAAGATTCTGGCAGAAAGTGAGATCTTCCCGCCGGGCTTTGGCAATCTGGGAAAACAGATCTTCCACGCTGTCATCACAGCCCGTATCCGCGGACACGACCGCCTCATAATAGGCTTTTCCTTCCGGAAAGTTACAGAGGCCCCAGTTGTTATGTCCCCGTCCAAGCAGCATGGTAAGTCCTTTGATCATCTGGCTGTAAGCCGGAATGACATGTTCACTTAAAACTTTGGAATGTTGTTTCAAATAAGCATTCTTTTGTGTATCCGTAAGTCCATCCAGGGCATTTAACCGGTTGGAAAACGTATCAATCAGAAAATTGTCATCGGGATGTTCCGTGAAAACTTCACACCCTTCAATAACTTTTAAGCAGGCTTCATCGGACATGAAAAGTCCTGCATCGGCTTTCTTTTGTTCATAATCTAAAATCCCTGAAAAATAAGTATCCATCTGCGCCAGAAGACCCAGATAATCTTCAATGTCTTTAGTATTGCCAAAAGTATACTCTGCCAGAAGCACCGGCAGCTGTGAAGTGACACCGCCGGAAGGGGTCAGAGGTTCATCATAATAGGGATAGGCAGCAAGGTTCTGCTGGCGTGAAATATAATCGGAGAGCAGCCGGCAGGTTAAGCGGTCTTTTTCTCCGAGAGAGCAGTGCGAATATTTTTTAAGTTCTTCCGAAAGTTTTTTGAGCTGTCGGGCCTGGTTATGAGGACTGTCACCGGACAGACTGCCAAGCGTGATCTCATAAGAGTCAATGCCGGCGGCTTCCGGATCTTTTAGCGTAAAGTGCAGATTCATGGTGTTGGATTTCATCTCTTCGCGAAAAAGCGTGGTACAAAATTCAGAAAAAGAACCGGTACTTTTTCCGGCAGGGGAGAGGATGGCTGCATAAATAATGGAGAGAACCGCAACCAAGAAAATCCCCCCGGAAAGCATCCGGTGTTTTTTCAAAAGATGTTTCATACCAGAAACTCCTGTAAGAAAACTTAAGAAAATTTATGCGGGGAAAGGCTTGGGCTATGCCTTTCATTTTGGATTTATCAAACGATTGTAAAAGGAATATGAAAAAAGAGATGCTCATACAATGATTGGAGAACGCAAACAGGAGGCGCGGATGAACTATTTATGGGGTGGAATGATTCTTGTCGGTGTGGTGTATGCTGCAATGACGGGAAATCTGGGAGCAGTGACCGATCAGGCACTTGCCTCGGCAAAGGAAGCGGTAAGCCTTTGCCTGACAATGACGGGGGCCATGGCATTCTGGGTAGGACTTATGAGAATTGCAGAAAAAGGAGGCATGGTAAACCGCGCGGCATCTGCACTTGGACCATTGCTTGGTTTTTTGTTTCCATCAGTACCGGAAGATTCCGCAGCGCGCAGATATATGGCAACCAATATGGTGTCCAATTTTCTGGGGCTGGGCTGGGCGGCAACACCGGCAGGAATTTCTGCCATGAAAGAGTTAAAGCGGATGCAGAAAATGTCAAACCAGGCAACGGATGCGATGTGTGATTTTCTTATCATCAATATTTCTTCCCTGCAGCTGATTCCTGTGAACATCATTGCCTATCGCAGCCAGTATGGAGCCGTAAGTCCGGCCGCAATTGTGGGGCCTGCTATCATTGCCACCAGTATTTCTACGTTGGCGGCTGTCATTTTCATCAAGCTCCGGCAGGCATTTGGGAGGGTGGAAAAATGAATCTGATTCTGTATTTATCGGAGGCGATTATTCCGATTCTGGTATTGCTCATTGTGGGAAACGGTCTGATGCATCGGCAGCATGTATATGAGGATTTTCTGGAAGGAGCAAAAAGCGGAATCCGCACAGCGGTGGAGATTATGCCGACACTGGTCGGGCTGATGGCAGCAGTAGGAATTTTGCGGGCATCGGGGTTTTTGGATTTTGTTTCTGGATGGCTTGGAAAATTACTGGCCGCGACAGGATTTCCGACCGAACTGATCCCGGTTGCTGTGGTAAAAATGTTTTCTTCTTCTGCGGCGACGGGACTTTTACTGGATATCTACAAAACACATGGTACAGATTCGATGCTGGGACGTGCGGCGTCGATTATGCTCAGCAGTACGGAGACGATCTTTTATACCATGTCGGTGTATTTTATGTCTGTAAAAGTGAAAAAAACAAGGTATACACTTCCGGGTGCGCTTGTTGCGACTGCCGCCGGAATTGCGGCGAGTGTATTTCTTGTATGGAACGTCTAAAACTGTAAATATTGACAAAATACGTCCATATATTGGTAAAAATCTGTTGACTTTAAACATAATTTAGTACAAAATAAAAGAAAAGAAATGTTGAAGTATTGTTGGAGAGGAAGATTATATTATGGCATTCGGAAAAAAAACAGACAGAACCGGTCTGCAGGCCGTTCTGGAGCTAAAAAACGTGGATTATTCAAAGGATCCGGAAATAGAAAAGTTATATACACGGCTGGTCAATGGACGTAATCAGTTTGGAAAGCTGACAGCAAAGAATGCATCAGCAGCGGCACAGGCGGCGACACTGGATGAGGCTTTAAATTCCCATATTGATGAGATCGAACAGGTATCACATACTGTTGCATCGGCTTCCGATGAGATTGTGAAATCGGCAACTGAGTGTTCCCGTGTGGCAGGAGAAGTTTCCCATCAGCATGAAGATCTGACAAATACGATTCTTTCTGCATCGGAAGAAACATCTGCCATTTATAAAAATATTGAAGAAGGGCAGAAGGAACTGACTGCTATCCGCGATCTGTCGGACAAGACGATCAGTGAGTCCAGTACGATGAAACAGAATATGGACAAACTTTTCGATATTATCAGCAATATGAATGAGGTTATCGAAGGAATCAATTCCATTTCCAGTCAGACAAATCTGCTGGCGTTGAATGCATCCATCGAAGCAGCCCGTGCAGGAGAAGCCGGAAAAGGGTTTGCAGTTGTAGCGGAGGAAATCCGCAAGCTTGCAGAACAGACACAGACTATGACAGCAAACATGAGTGAGTTTGTAGAGCGTATCAAGGAAGCATCTGCAAAGAGTTCGGACAGTGCAAATTCCGCAGTGGAAGCACTTGGTGATATGAGCGAGAAGATCAATTCCGCATGGGAGATCAATGACGCAAACCAGAAGAGTGCAGGAAAGATTTCTGATTCCATCAGTTCCTTAGCAGCAGTCAGTGAGGAAATTTCAAGCTCCATGGATGAAATGGCAAATCAGGCAAGTCATATTCAGCAGCAGTGTGAACAGCAGCAGGGCGATTCACAGAAATTATCGGACATCGGCGAGAATATCAAAGATGCAGCAGTACCTGTAAAGAGCATTTCAAATGATTTGAATGAGGCTCAGAGAATCGCAGGAGAGATGAAGCAGGATGTATTTTATAATGCAGATGCAGCACAGCAGTAATTTGAGTATCATATAGTCGGTTCATTCCGGCAGGAATAAAGACAGGGGCGGTCACAAAGTGGCAGCCTCTTTTTTCCCTGCATAGGGGAGAAAGGAGCATATATGGAAGCAATAGAACAGTTTTTACAATGGGTCAAAGAATCTGATAATATTGTATTTTTCGGCGGGGCAGGGGTATCGACCGAGAGTGGAATACCGGATTTTCGCAGCGTGGACGGGTTGTACAATCAGCAATATAAGTATCCACCGGAAACGATTTTAAGTCACAGTTTTTACCGGCAGAATCCGGAAGAGTTTTATCGGTTTTACCGGAATAAAATGCTCTGTCTGGATGCGCAGCCGAATATTACCCATTTCAAGCTTGCAGAATTGGAAAAGGCAGGAAAACTGAAAGGAATTGTAACACAGAATATTGACGGTCTGCATCAGAAAGCCGGAAGTAAAAACGTCATGGAACTGCATGGAAGCGTATTGCGCAATTACTGTGAACGCTGTGGACAGTTTGTCAGTGCGGAAGATATTCTCCATTCCGAAGGGGTTCCGGTTTGTCCCTCCTGCGGAGGTCCGGTGAAACCCGATGTGGTTCTTTATGAAGAGGGATTGAACCAGAAAACACTACAGGATGCGGTATTTTATATCAGTCATGCGGATATGCTGATCATAGGAGGAACGTCACTGGCTGTATATCCTGCAGCTGGTCTGATTGATTATTACCGTGGAAATAAACTGGTCCTGATCAACAAAAGCGCGACCCCGATGGATGCGCGTGCGGACCTTCTTATTCAGGATAGTCTGGGAAATGTTTTTTCAAAAATTCAGTTAGAGGAGTAGTACATGAATCAGTATACGTATGAAGTGGGAGATATTGTGAAATTAAAAAAGCCACATCCGTGTGGCAGTCATGAGTGGGAGATTTTGCGTGTGGGTGCAGATTTCCGCCTGAAATGTCTTGGTTGTGGACATCAGATGATGGTAACACGTAAGCTTGTGGAAAAGAATACAAGAGGCTTGCGGAAACCGGAATAAAAAGTTTTATAAGGAACTGTAGTTATCTTATCGTTTAATGAAATTTGCATAAGTGTTCCGTAACTGTTCGAGATATTCGGCACGAGGTACGGCATCCTTGCGTGCAGCTGTCAGTTTCATGATCAGAAGATCCAAAAGAGTCATCGGTGCAACCATGGAGTGATATTCGTTGGGTTCTCCACGGTAGCTGTAAAGCAGCATATCTGCTTGTGCAATTTCCGGGGAAGCCAGCAGATCGGTAAATAACATCGTTTTATAGTGTACATTTCGGGCATGTCGTAATAAAATCTGAACTTCAGACAAAAGGCGCGAATAGCTGAATAGGATGACGAGATCCCGGCTGCCAATGTTCATCATGGATTCATAAATGCCGGAACCGGTTTTAATGAACTGCAGCTGAATGCCAAGACGATTGCAACGGTATGCCAGAATGTCTGCAAGTCCGAGTGCGGCATCTGTCGCAAACACATAGACATTGCGGGCAGAAAGCATTGCAGAAGCTGCATCCTCCAGAACCGAAATATCCAGTTTATCCAAGGTACGCATGATGTGATCTTCATATTGCACTTTCCGGTCCTGAAGATGACTTTTTTCGGTACTCCACACTTCCAGCGCCGAGGAAGTGCGGGAAGCCGGCGTAGAGTATTCTGCACGCCGGGTATATTCTTTAAATTCTTTAATATTGTCAAATCCAATTTTTTCCCAAAACCTTGAAATTGTAGAAGTGCTTAAACCAAGATTTTCTGCGAGACTTTCCGTTGTCAGATAGGGAAGATTTTTTTGGTTGCGCATCAGACAATTCATGATCCGGTAATCGGATTTTGAAAAATTATTTTTATGTTCTTCATACAATTTATCTAACATAAAACATCCTCCGTTGAAAATATTATAGCAAANNGCGTCATTTTTGCAATAAAAATTGCAAAACAAGGAAAATGATATTATTTTGCACAAAATTTACAAAAGGCTGATATTAATCTTTACAACCGCACTTTATGATCATGGCATGACTGAAACAAAGAAGGAGGAACCAAATGGCAGAGATTTATTTATGTTCTACATTAATGTGGAACGCTTCGTTGGAAGATATGTTTTCCTTTATCTACCGGAATGGACTCGATGGCATGGAGTTGTGGGCTCAGCACTGGTTTGAAAAAGGATATTCCATTGAGGAGTTTGAGCGGTTATCCGCACTTTATCCGGTAAAGGTGGTGGTGCATAGCTGTAGCTGGGATTTGAATCCATCTTCTTTGAATGAAGGTATTCGCAAAGCCTCGGTTGCGCAGATCCAAAAGTCCATCGACCTTGCTGCTGCATTGCAGGCAGATGAGGTAACAGTTCATCCGGGACATGCAACCATTCTGGATGAGATGGACGGGTACTATGAGCGGATGCATCAGTCATTGAAGGAAATTTTGCAGTATGCGCAGAAAAAGAAGATCGCCATATCATTAGAGATTATGGAGGAGCTTCCGAAAGAGTATGCAACTTCTGTGAGCGAGATGAAAAAGATTACGCAGGAAATGGGAAATCAATTCTGGTACACATTGGACATTGCTCATTGTGAGGGAGAAAAAGAAATCTTTACGGCACTGGAACAGGAGCACAGGTTTTCTAAATTTCATATCAGTAACCGGCAGGGCAAACATCTGCACGTTCCGTTACCGGACGGAGATTACGATTTTATGAAGTTACTTCCGGAGCTGGAAAAATACCGGATTCCGTTTGTTGTGGAAGGATTTGATTCAAGCAGAGACTTTTTGATTGCAAGAAAAAACATTCATTTTTTAAAGAATTATGGAGGACAACATGAGGAAGAAGTTAATTGTAGCAATGATGGCAGCAATGATGGTGGTAACTGGGGTTACCGGGTGCGGCAGCAATAGCAGCAGTACAGGCACAAAGGATAATACATCGGAGACACAGGATACATCCGAAAATGCAACAAATACCCAGAAGGAAGATTTAAAGGGAAGCATGACATTATACACTTCTCAGCCGGAAGAAGATGCCCAGAAACTGATTGATGGATTTAATGAAGAATATCCGGATGTAAAAGTGGATGTATTTCGTTCCGGAACAGAAGAAGTTGTCAGCAAGGTACTGGCAGAAAAGCAGGCAGATTCTGTACTGGCAGATGTTCTTCTGGTAGCAGATAGCGTTACGTTTGAGTCTTTAAAGGAACAGGATCTGCTCATGAGCTATGAGTCTCCGGAATTGAAAGGAATCCCGGATGAATTTATTGATCCAGATCATATGTACACAGGTACAAAAGTCATTTCTACCGGAATTATTTACAATACAGATATGATAAAGACTGCTCCAACAGGTTTTGCAGATCTGACAACCGAGGCTTACAAAGATAATACCATTATGCCAAGCCCGCTGTATTCTGGTGCAGCTGCGTATAATCTTGGCG
This sequence comes from Lachnospiraceae bacterium UBA7598, assembly GCA_002474415.1. GTDB lineage: Bacteria > Bacillota > Clostridia > Lachnospirales > Lachnospiraceae > Roseburia. The sequence goes on along the minus strand of DLQV01000010.1, from coordinate 4,686 downwards.
TTATGACGAGAAGCAGTGATCTTGGATGGGATTATTATACAAAATTGAAGGATAATGGAGTTAAAGTAGACAAAGGAAATGGAGCAATTCAGGAAGCTGTTGTTTCCGGTGAAAAGGCTGCTGGTATTATTGTTGATTACATGGCAGTGCGTTCAAAACAGGAAGGGTCCCCGGTCGATTTTGTGTATCCATCGGAGGGTTCTCCATGTATTACAGAGCCAATTGGCATTGTAAAGGGGACAAAAAATGAAAAAATTGCGGAAGCATTTGTAGATTATGTACTTTCAGATAAAGGACAGGAGCTGGCATCTTCACTTGGTTACACACCAATTAAAGATGGTATTGCTGCACCTGAAGGATTAAAGAGTATCAGCGAACTGAAAACGATGAGTTCGGATATTTCAGATTTATATAAGAGCCGAGAGTCCGACAAGGAGAAATTCAGCTCTATGTTTCAGTAATTGAAGGTGGGAGAGTCTCATGAACAGATTAAAAAATAGCAGAAAATATATTGCACCGGCGGTGTTTGCTGCGTTAATTGTGCTGGTGTTTCTTGCACCAATTGCGCGTTTGTTTTTCATGAGTTTAAAATCTGCAGATGGGTATAGTCTGGCAAACTATGCCCTGCTTTTGCGGGAAGAACGTACAAGAAAAGCGATTGGAAACACAATTATTATTGCGCTTGGTTCTACAGCTATGGCAGCAGTTCTTGGAAGTGTTTTTGCTTTTATCATTGCCTATACCAATGTGCACAGGAAAAGATTACTGGAACTTCTGGTATTGCTTCCGTTTATCATTCCTTCCTATATCATCACATTATCCTGGAGTAGTCTGCTGGGACAAAAGGGTGTGATCAATAAAACGCTTGCCGCAATGGGATTTGGAAGCATCAATATCTATTCGGTAGCAGGAATTGTTCTGGTTCTTGGCTTTTGCAATATTCCAATTGTGTATATGAATGTGATCCATATGCTTCGAAAAATTCCAACAGATATGGAATGGGCAGCAAGAACCTGTGGATACAGCGTGGCACAGACCATGATAAAAATTAATCTGGTGCAGGTAATGCCGGCAATTATCAGTGGAAGTATTCTGGCATTTCTGGCAGCCATTGATAATTTTGCAGTACCTGCATTTCTGGGTATTTCATCGGGGATTCCGGTGCTCAGCACCTATATTTATGAAAAATCCATCAGTTTCGGACCAGACAGTTTTTCACTTGCGGCAGCATTGTCCGTTATTTTATCCGTGATCGCCGTTGGGGGAACAATGGTCGAAAGTGCATTTGTGAAAAAGGGTGCGGGAATGGATAGTATTGCAGAAGATTTTTCCGTACGAATTGCTTTGGGAGAAAAAAAGCGAAAGGCATTGCAATATGGAATGACGGCATTTTTATGTGTCATCAATATTGTTCCACTTGTTTCTATGTGCAAAAGTGCGCTGCAAAAAAATTACGGGGTAAAATTTACGATTCAGCAGTTTACCATGCAGAATTTTGCAGTTGTTTTCCATAATCAGGGTGTGCTTGATGCAATTCGAAACAGCCTGATCTTAGCAGGAACATGTTGTGCCATCTGCGTGGTTGTCGGTACACTGATTGCTTACCAGAAAGTACGTCATCCGGGAAAAATCGTAAAGCTTGCAGAAAAAAGCGCATCTTTAACGTATGCAATTCCGGGGATTGTTCTTGCTCTGGCCATGATTTTTCACTGGGTGGAACCACTTCCGGGAGTACGTCCGGGAATTTACGGAACGGTTGGAATTTTGATGATTGCTTACGTGACAAGATATCTGATTCTGCAGATTAAAGGAAGTGCCACCGCGATGCTTGCCATTCATCCAGCACTCGAAGAAGCAGCAGAAGCATCTGGAAGAGGTGTGATGACTGTTTGGGGAAAAATTCTGATTCCCTTGCTGGCGAGGCCGGTTTTAGCAAGTACATTTATGATTTTTGTATCAGCACTGACAGAGTTAACGCTTTCCTCCATGCTTGCATCGGCAGGAACGAAAACCATTGGTCTGATGATCTTTAATTTTCAGCAGGCGGGGGATTATAACCTTGCGGCTGCGATGTCTGTTATTATTGTTTTACTGGTACTTGCCGGATATTTTCTGGTTAATTATCAGGGATTCTCATGTAAGAAAGTAGAGGAACGGGTTTATGAGTCTTTCAATCGAAAATATCACCAAAAAGTTCAATCAGACCTTGGCGTTGAATCATATTAATGTCGAAATCCAGGATTCCGAATTTATTGCAATTCTTGGACCATCCGGATGTGGAAAAACGACGCTGCTGCGTACAATTGGCGGGTTTATTCGACCTACCAGCGGAACGATCCGTGTAGACGGGCAGATTTATTCGGATGAAAAAACGATGGTTCCAGTGGAAGAAAGAAATCTTGGGATGGTTTTCCAGTCTTTTGCGCTGTGGCCACATATGACTGTGCGGCAGCATGTAGAATTTCCGATGAAGAGTAAGAGACAGAAAGGATTACGTGCTGAGGAAAAGGGACAGATGGTAGAGTATGCATTGCGCAGCACCGGTTTGGTGGAACTGCAGGATCGTCTGCCTGACCAGTTGTCGGGAGGCCAACGGCAAAGAGTAGCTCTGGCGAGAGCAATCGTGGGAAAGCCGTCCATTTTGTTGATGGATGAACCTCTGAGTGCACTAGATGCAGAATTAAAGATCAGCATGAGAAAAGAAATTCAGGACATTCATAAAATGACGGGAGCAACGATTGTATATGTTACGCACGATCAAAGCGAGGCTTTGGCCATGGCAGATCGCATTATCATTATGAAAGATGGAAAGATTGAGCAGATTGGAACACCGAAGGAAATATATTGTCATCCACAGACCGAATTTGTTTCTACTTTTGTCAGTAAATGTAATCTGATCAAAGGGAAGTGGGAGGGAGATTATTTTCAGGTCAGAGATGTGCCGCTACGCTGCTATAATGAAAATATTGCACCAGTTTTTCATAAAAACGGTCTGTATCCGGTACGTCCGGAAGAAATCCGGTTGACGACGGAGGGGGAGGGGATCCCTGGAATTATCACCAACAAGCAATATAATGGCCGGGAAATTCATTATTCCGTAAAAAATGGAGATGAACAGTATACGGTATATACAAGCGCAGCCGAAGACTATGCAGCTGGTCAGCATATCCGGATGGTGATTTGACGAAAAAACGCAGAAAGAAGGAACATTATGAAACCATTGTTTGACTTACATACACATACCGTTGCCAGTGGGCATGCATTTGGAACATTAAAGGAAAATATTGAGGAGGCTGCTGCGAAGAATCTGCCTGTATTGGGAACGTCAGATCATGCAATACGTATGCCCGGAACAACATGTCCTATTTTTTTTAAGAACTACCGTGCAATTCCGGAAGAAATTCTCGGTGTGAAAATTTTAAAGGGAATAGAGGCAAATATTTTAGATTTCGAGGGACATATTGATGTGGAAGAGGAATTGTTTCCTTCTTTGGACTATGTGATTGCCAGTCTGCATGTGCCATGTATTCATGCGGGAAGCAGGCAGGAAAATACCAGTGCATTAATCGGTGCCATGAGACATCCGCAGGTGAAAATTATCGGACATCCGGATGATGACCGATATCCGCTCGATTACGATCGGTTGACAGATGCAGCAAAAGAAACCCAGGTTGCGATAGAAGTGAATAATTCATCTTTTGGCCCGGCATCTGGACGCCAGAATGCATGGGAAAATGATATGGTTTTGCTGGAACAGTGTCGAAAAAAGAGGGTACCGGTTATTATGGGAAGTGACGCTCATATTTTTTGTGATATTGGACGTTTGGAAGGCAGTCAGCGTGCATTAGAAGCTGCCGGTTTCCCAGATGAACTGGTATTAAATTATCGCATGGAGGGACTGCATCAGGTCCTGAATCGTCTGCCATCCTGGCTGAAATGATGATGAAAACTATGAAAACAAAAAAGACAGTGATTAGAAGAAATTCTAAGATCTGTCTTTTTTGCTGTTTTTATAAAGGCTTGCGGGCCTTAATTTTTGTAAATTCAATAATTTCTTTTTTATCCTCTTCGGATATCTTATTAAAATAAAAAAGCAATTCTTTTTCTAAATTGGTATGAAACATGTACTTTTTTTTATTCGCGGGATCATTAAAAAATTCAAGAAACTCAGATAAGTCTTCGCTGGACTGGGAAGGAACTGGTGCATCGTAAGAAACTTCGCGATCAATATCAACGGTCAAATGCATGAGATCGTCAATCGAAATGTTGTATAGACCCGCCAATTTATATAACGCTTCGGCATCCGGAGTTCGTCTGCCTGTTTCATAATGGCTGTACGTTTGTCGAACAATGCCAAGTACTGCAGCAACATAATCTTGCGTGTAATTATTTACCTTTCTTAGTTCTTTTAATTTCTGAGGAAGTTTTTTTTCACTCATAATAAAATACCACCTTTTCTTAAAATTAGTCTATTTTTTCACTTACTATGAAATGTTACAGATAGTAGCTACTACAAAAACAAAAGTTAAATTGTTATAAGGTGAGAAAAAATAGACGTATAGTTACAGATTGTTGCATGAAAATGTAAAATATGCACAAAAATACATGGTTTTTAAATGGATAAAGATGGAAAATATAGATAAAATGTAACAAAATGTAGCAAATATAAAAATTAGAGGTTAACAT
>DLQV01000092.1:3937-8307 GCA_002474415.1 Lachnospiraceae bacterium UBA7598 | reverse complement strand
TGATCACCGGAGATGCCACCCAGAAGGATCTGGCACCGGGAAGTAAGTCCGGACTGGATGTGGCGCTTCGCGTCCTAAAAAATGTAGAAGAAATCGGAATCTGTAAATTGACAAGCAAAGATGTCGTAAGACATCCGCTGGTACAAAAGATTGTACAGGCTTATGATGACTATGAATCCAGACAGAGCAGCCGGAATGCACGTAAGTCTGCCAGACAGGAGAAAAAATGAAGCCCAAAGAAACGATAAACCTCTTTCGCGTCATATCACTTGTGGTGATTATACTGGTTACCTTTGGCGTGATGGGCGGATTGTGTGCCAAAAGTCATCTGTATCCGGACGAGTGGCTCAGCATAGTTTTTTTAACATTGATTTTTCTGCTGGTATGTATTTTTGAGCTGGAATACGAGAGAAAACAAAAAGGAATTTCAGCCAATACACAAACGACCTTTATCCGCCTTGCGGTTACATATGCTGTCAGCGGGGGGCTGATTTATGCAATCAGTTTTCTTCCGGAGTTTTACCGTCCCGTGATGATCCCGGTAATTCTTCTTACAGCGGTGTCAAATTCCATGGTGGCAGTATCTTTCGGGTTATTTTTTGATCTGGTTCTGGCACTGACGGTGGGAGGAAGTTTTTATGCTCTGGCAGGATATGTTATGCTTACCATGCTTGCGGCTGTTTTCGCACAGGCGTTGAAAGAAAAAAAATACCGCACAGGTGTTTCTCTTCTTGCTCTTTTTTCCAATCTGATGATACCGGAATTGTTTTCTTATCTGTCGACCAGGGAATTGCAAAAATATTCGTTTGTTTATGTCGTTGGGATGGCAGCGGTGACTTTCCTGACCGCAAGATTTCTGTTTCATCCTCTGCTTCATGAAGCGGATCAGGAAATTGAGAATCATCTGCTGGATATTGTGTCTGAAGATTATTCCGAGGTAAAAGCACTGAAAGATTTTTCCATGGTGGAGTACCGCCATGCGGTAAAAGTTTCAGACATTGCCTGCCGCTGCGCAAAAGAGGTGGGATACCGGGCAAACTTATGTCTGGCCGGAGGCTTTTATTACCGGATGGGGCGCTGGATCGGGGAACCGTATATCAAAAATGCAGTAACAAAGGCAGAGTCCTTATGTTTTCCGGCAGAACTGATTTCTATTCTGGCGGAATATTATGGTGAAGAACAGCTTCCATCCTCCCCGGAATCCGCTCTCGTGCATATGGTAGATGCCGTCGTGATCCGTCTGGAGGCGATGGAACAAAATGTGGGACAGAGTGTCTGGAACCGTGACATTGTTATTTATCAGACTGTGAATGATTTTTCGTCAAGTGAAATCTATGATCATTCCGGAATGAGCATGAATCAGTTTTTAAAGATTCGTGAATTTCTTGCAAAGGAGGAATTACTTCGTTGAGTTTTTATTTAGAAGAAACATGTAACATACCGTTTGATTTTGCATATGCTAAGCTTGCAGAGGATGTGATTGCCTTTTGTCTGTCCCATGAGAATTTTCCTTATGAGGCAGAAGTCAATCTGACACTTACAGACAATGAAGAAATCCACCGGATCAATCTGGAATACCGCCAGATTGACCGCCCGACGGATGTCCTTTCGTTTCCGATGCTCTCTTACGAAAAAGCCGGAGATTTTTCTTTTCTGGAAGAAGAGAGCGAAGACGATTTTAACCCGGATACGGGAGAAGTCATGCTTGGGGATATTATTATATCGGTTGATAAAGTGTTAGAACAGGCACAAAGTTATGGACACAGTCCCAAAAGGGAATTTGCATTTCTGATTGTACACAGCATGCTTCATTTGTTTGGCTATGATCACATTGATCCGAAAGATGCTGCAATCATGGAACCAAAACAAAAACAGATACTCGAAGAAATGCACATCGTAAGAGATTAAAGAATGGATGCGTTTTTATGAAAAAAAGATGGAAAATCATAGGCATTGTCTGTGCGATTGCTATTTTATCAGGCGGATGTAAACATAAGGAATCGGAAACTCCAATACTTCCATCCACACAGGATGTGCCAGCAGAAACCACCGAAACAGAGTATCAGCCCGAACCGGTGGAAACCCATGAAGGAGAAGTTCGAAGTCTCTATACGGGGGAGTGGATGGAATTACAGGAAAAGGTGGGGCTTTTTATTCCCGTGATAAAAGCCGCAAAGCATCGCATAATCTGTATACAACCGGAGAAAATTTAGTGTCTGCCATGAAAACATACGGGTATGATACAAAGCTTCCAGGAAATGATACATCGCATTATCGTTTTACGACGGAAGATTCCCCAAATCTGCTGGAGCAGGGAGAAGTTGCGAAAAAAGTATCATTATACTATGTTGACGCGAAGCCCTGGTTTGTATACAATGAAACAGATGGTCTGTATTACCGCTATGAATTTGGTGATAAGCAGATTGATGGTTCTACCGGAGAACAGCTTGCTGTGAAAAATATCATTTTACAGAATTGCAACAGCAGTCTGAAGGATTCCAAAAATGGAACATTAGATATCGATTATCTTTCCGGTGGGGCAGGAATGTATATCACAAACGGAAAAGCGGTTCCAATTACCTGGAAAGGGCATCCGCGAATGATATTACACATTATTATACACAAGATGGTCAGGAAATTGTTTTAAATCCAAGAAAAACATGGGGAGAGATCGTCGAAAACAGCCGTGCATCCCAAAATAAAATCAGCGCGGAATAAAAGAAACAAAAGCATTGAGGTTAGAAGATGGGTAAGTCAAAGAATAACGGAACAAATTTTCTGGTTCAGGGATCAATTCTTGCAGTGGCATCGATCATAAGCAGAATTATTGGTCTAGTGTACCGTATTCCATTGAACAATATTCTGGGTGATGTAGGAATCAGTTATTATGCATGTGCATTTGACGTCTACAATGTAATTTTGATTATTTCATCCTACAGTCTGCCGCAGGCAGTGTCAAAAACAGTTTCCGCAAAAGCGGCAAAGGGACAGTACCGGTCCGTATATCAGGTATTAAAAGGTGCGCTTCTTTTTGCTCTTGTATCGGGAATTGTGGCATCACTTGTTGTATTTTTCGGAGCAGAATTTTTTACGGGAACACTCTTAAAAACACCATACAGTGTGTTTGCACTGAAAATCTTAGGACCGGCATTGGTTGTTGTTGCGGTTCTTGGTGTTTTACGTGGATTTTTCCAGGGACTTGGCACGATGATGCCAAGTGCTATTTCACAGATCATTGAACAGATTGTAAATGCCATCATCAGTGTATGGGCGGCTTATGTTCTGTATCGCTATGGAACAAAAATCGGAGCAGTTCTCGGTGATGCCGATCATTACGGACCGGCATACGGTGCAGCCGGAGGTACGCTTGGAACGAACCTTGGATCTGTCGCCGCGCTGATTTTTGTACTTTTCGTATTTTTCGCTTATATGCATGTCTTTAAGCGAAGAATGAAAAGGGAAAAAGGGGTTAAGGTAGAGCCGTTTGCCTATACCATGAAGATCCTCATTATCACAATCGTTCCGGTTCTTTTGAGTACAACTGTTTACAATATCAGCAGTATCATTGACCAGAGTATTTTCAAAAATGTTGCGTTATTGCAGGGGTACTCGGAAAACAAGATTGATGTGTGGTGGGGTGTTTTTTCCGGAAAATATAAATTGCTGATCAATGTTCCGATTTCCATTGCCTCCGCGATGGCAGCTTCCTCCGTGCCGACACTGACCATGTCCTTTGCACAGAAAGATATGAACAAAGTCAGGGATCAGATCAATTCCGCCATGCGGTTTATCATGGTGATTTCTTTCCCTTGTGCCATAGGACTTGCTGTTTTGGGAGAGCCGGTTTGTCGCCTGCTTTTCCCTGGAACGGCACAGACAGCACCTATGGCAGGTACCATGATGTGGGTTGGTGCAATGGCGGTTGTATTTTATGCAATGTCTACGCTTTCAAACGGACTGCTGCAGGGTATTGACCGGTTAAAGATTCCGGTTATCAATGCCGCGGTTTCGCTTGTCGCTCATGTGATCGTACTGATTATACTGATGCTGTTTTTCCGCCTGAATATCTATGCGGTCATTATCGCGAATATGTTCTTTGCATTTTTAATGTGTATTATGAATGCACTGGCAATACGAAAATACAGCGGCTACCATCAGGAAATTCATAAAACATTTATTGTACCGGGAATTTCTTCGGTTATTATGGGAATTGTTACCTATATCATCTATCATGGCAGTTATGCGGTCTTAAAAATTAATGCGGTATCTGCCATGCTTGCAATTCTTGCAGCAGTTATCGTATATGCAGTTGTCTTATTGTTGCTGCACGGACTGACCGAAGAGGAGATCAAAAAATTCCCGAAAGGAAC
>DLQV01000092.1:0-3929 GCA_002474415.1 Lachnospiraceae bacterium UBA7598 | reverse complement strand
AAAAAATTACATTTATTAAAATAAATGGTATAAAACGGAAATAAAATGCAGATGCTACTGTTAGAAGGTGATGATATGAATCAAAAAACAGGCATCTGCATTCTTCTTTGTCTGGTTCTGCTGCTGGTCTTTGGCATCTGGTATCAGAAAAGAGGTGTAGAAAATACAAAAAATATGGAAACCCAATATGCATCCGAAACAGAACATACCGTTTTGACTGGAACTCCTTACAAAGAAACGGAAAATGTCTATATTGTCCGTACACAGGATAGCCGGCTGGTTGTTTTTTTAACGGATGGAAAAACCGTATATATGGAAACCGGGATTCGAAGTGAGAATTTAAGTCAAAAACTGCAGAAACAGGCGGAAAATGGCATTGGATTTGCAGATGAAGAGAGTCTTTTTGACTTTTTGGAAAGCTATTCGAGTTGAATATTTTATACCCATATGATAAAATATTTAACTGGTTTAACAGATAAAATGACAGGTGGACTATGGATAAGAAAAAATCAAAACAACAGGATGTGCTCGTGATTGGCGCCGGAGCTTCCGGCATGATGACCGCAATTACGGCCGCAAGACGTGGATTGTCCGTTACCGTCTTAGAACATATGGATAAGCCGGGGAAAAAAATTCTGGCAACCGGAAACGGAAAATGTAATTTTACAAATCTTAAGATGTCTCCCCAGTGTTATTACGGAGCCCCCGGACTGGTACAGGAAATTTTAAAGCAGTTTACGGTGGAGGATACCCTTGCGTTTTTCCGGGAGATCGGCATCTGGCCAAAAGAAAAAAACGGATATGTTTACCCAAACTCCGGACAGGCTTCTTCCGTTGCGGATGCGCTGTCCGCAGAAATGAAACGAAGCGGAGTTTCCCTGATCACTTCATGTGACATCCGGCAGATCCGTGAGACAAAATACGGCTTTGAGGTACTGACATCCACCGGAACTTATCGTTCCCACAATCTTGTTTTTGCAACAGGTCTTCGCGCAGCACCAAAATCCGGAAGCGATGGGTCCATGATTTCTCTGATAAAATCGTTTGGGCACCGGTTTGCGCCGATTTTACCGGCACTGTGTGGGTTTGAGGCAGAAGGAATGGAATTTTCCAAAGTATCCGGTGTCCGCACGGACGCACTCCTGTCTTTGTACATAGATGGGCAAAAATGTAAACAGGAACGGGGAGAGCTGCAGCTTGCAGATTACGGAATTTCCGGAATTCCGGTATTTCAGATCAGCAGTCCGGCTTCGAAAGCACTGTATCAAAAAAAACAGGCAGAGATTGCCATCAATTTTCTACCGGATTTTTCCGAAGATATGCTTGCGCAGGAACTGCAGCGCAGATTTTCACGAGACGTCGGAATCCAGAATGCCGCAGAATCGCTTCGCGGGCTTTTGAATCATAAACTGATTCCGGTTATATTAAAAGCAGCAGGTATTCCGGTTCATGAACACACAGAACGGATTTCCAAAAAGCAGATCGAAACGCTCCGCAGACAGATACAGACATTTCCTGTCAGCTTAAAAAAAGTAAGGGATTTTTCTGTTGCACAGGTGTGTACAGGGGGAATTCACACAGAAGAGATCCACACAGATACGCTGGAATCCCGGATTGTTCCGGGCATCTATTTCGTTGGGGAACTTTTAGACGTCGATGGAATCTGTGGGGGATATAATTTGCAATGGGCATGGTCCAGCGGACATGTCGCAGGAAGTAAAGTAGGTTCATAATGATTAAAATCAATCAGTTAAAACTTCCAGTAGGACATTCCAAAAAGGATCTGGAAGATAAAATCAGAAAAACACTTCGTATTCCATCGAAAGAAACATTTCATTACGAGGTGATGCGGCGTTCCCTTGATGCACGGAAAAAGCCGTCATTGTTTTATGTATATTGCATCTATGTAACGATCCGTCAGGAAAACAGCATCGTAAAAAAACTGCATCAGCCTTCCATCAGCCTTGTGACAGAAACCGGCTACCGTTTTTCGGAAATGGGGCATGAGTGTTTAAACCGGCGTCCGGTGATTGTGGGAGCCGGTCCCTGTGGTCTTTTTGCTGCCTGGCAGCTGACACTTGCAGGATATGCGCCGCTTATTTTAGAACGCGGAAAACAGGTAGAAGACCGCAGTGCGGATGTTGAACGCTTCTGGGAAACAGGTATTCTGCAGCCGGATTCCAATGTACAGTTTGGAGAAGGTGGTGCAGGAACCTTTTCCGATGGAAAATTAAACACGGTGGTGAAGGATCCATCCGGAAGAAACCGCTATGTACTGGAAACTTTTGTGAAATTTGGAGCGCCATCGGACATTCTTTATGATGCAAAACCACATATCGGGACCGATATTCTGGCTAAAGTAATCAAAAATATGAGGGATTACCTGATCGAACACGGCGCGGAGTTTCGTTTTCAGACCTGTTTAAAAGACATTCAGGTAAAAGAAAATGCTCTGCAGGCGCTTGTGACGGATGATGATACGGTGATTCCGGCGGATGTTGCTATTCTTGCGCTTGGACACAGTGCAAGGGATACTTTTGCGATGCTGCACCGGCACCAGCTTCCGATGGAAGCCAAAAATTTTGCCGTGGGATTCCGTGTGGAACATCCCCAGCAGATGATCGATGATGCCATGTATGGAAACGGAAAAAGAAACGATCTGCGGCTTCCTGCCGCACCATATAAGGTGACATCCAATTTTCCAAACGGACGCGGGGTATATTCCTTTTGCATGTGTCCGGGAGGATATGTCGTAAATGCTTCCTCCATGAAAGAAAAAACCTGTGTCAATGGTATGAGCTATTCGGGAAGAAGCGGGAAAAATGCAAATTCTGCCATCATTGTTTCGGTTTCCCCTGCCGATTACGGAGCACAGGATCCGCTCGATGGCATGCGTTTTCAGGAAATGCTCGAACATAAAACCTATCAGCTGGGAAACGGAAAGATTCCGCAGCAGCTGCTTGGTGATTACCGGCAGAATATCGCCAGCCATGGATATGGAGATTTTAATTCCCAGACAAAAGGGCAGACCTGTTTTGCAAATCTCAGAGGTCTGATGTCGGAGGACATGGAACATTCCTTTTTGCTTGGAATGGAACATTTTTCGAAAATTATTCCGCAGTTTAACCGGTCGGATGCGATTCTTTCCGGCATGGAAACCCGCACCTCATCTCCAGTGCGGATGATACGGAATACAAATGGAGAGAGCCATGTGCGAGGAATATATCCGGGTGGAGAAGGTGCCGGATATGCAGGAGGCATTATGTCGGCAGCGATGGACGGTCTGCGTTTGGCCGATGATGTGATGAAACGGTATCATCCGGTTTATTAGAAAGAGAGAAAAAAGTGAAACAAGAAGTAACACCAATGATGCAGCATTATCTGCAGACAAAAGAAGAATATAAAGATTGTATCCTGTTTTACCGTCTGGGTGATTTTTATGAAATGTTTTTCGAGGATGCCAAAACAGTTTCGAAAGAACTCGAACTGACGCTGACAGGAAAAAGCTGCGGGCTGGAAGAACGGGCACCGATGTGCGGCGTTCCGTTTCACGCCGCAGACGGATATATCAACCGGCTGGTAAAAAAAGGATACAAAGTTGCGATCTGTGAGCAGGTGGAAGATCCGAAACTGGCCAAAGGAATTGTCAAACGGGAAGTCATCCGTGTGGTCACTCCGGGAACAAACATCGATATGCAGTCGTTGGACGAGGCAAAAAACAATTATCTCATGTGTATCGTATATATCGGGGATAAATACGGCATTGCGACGACCGACGTTACGACCGGAGATTTCTTTGTAACGGAAGTGGACAGTGAACGAAAACTGTTAGATGAGCTGAATCGTTTCAGTCCGACGGAAATCATCTGTAACGAACCGTTTTATATGAGTGGAGTAGATATTGATGATATGAAGGAACGCTTGGGAAC
>DLQV01000008.1 GCA_002474415.1 Lachnospiraceae bacterium UBA7598 | reverse complement strand
CTGGATGAAAAGTATGAGAATAAATCTTATCAGTTTAAAGTGGCAGGACTGTATCACAAGTCCCAGAGCCTTGCGGTCTTTATGTCCATTGACAATTACGGAAAAGTATTTGATCTGAAGGAAAATGAATTCAGCGGATTCTTATCCGACAGTAAAATTACTGATATTGATGAGGATAACATTGCAACAACCATTACAATCCATGATATTACAAAAATGGCAGATCAGCTGGATCATTCCATGGGCTCTTACATGACGTATTTCCAGGTGCTGTGTATCCTTTTGGCAGCTGTTATGATCTACCTTCTGACAAAACTGATCATAGAAAAGAATGAAAATGCAATTTCCATGACCAAGATTCTCGGATACGAAAACCGGGAGATTGCAAGTTTATATCTGCTTTCAACAAGTATTGTGGTCGTGATTGCGGATGCTGTCAGCGTGATTTTGGGAACACTTGTCATGAATGCCGCATGGCGAATGATTCTGTTTTCCTACAGTGGCTGGTTTGCATTTCGTATAAAACCGCTGGGTTATGCAAAGATGTTTGGATTTGTGCTGATTGGATATCTGATCGTTATGGTGTTTGATTTCCAGAGGATCAAGAAGATTCCGATGGATCAGGCACTCAAAAATGTGGAATAAAATTTTATAAATGTGTGGCTGGAACTGATGCACACAAAACGAACCCTCAGTAGTTGCGGCTACTGGGGGTTCTTCTTGTTTTATATGGAATTGTCACGAATGTTTTTATACCTGCTCACCAAGTGAGGTGTTACGCAATATTGCAAGAATAATGATTGCATATACCCCGCCGATCAGAGCGGTAATCAGCTGCGTGACGGAAAACTGCAGCTGCAGAACATGTAACATTGGCTGCATTTTCGCAGGTAACATATTTGGTAAGATAATAAGCGAAATAAGAATTCCCATAAACAGAGCCTTTAATACAGCACCGATCACAACAGACACCGGAAGTCCTGCTTTTTTCCCAAATTTTCCGCGGAGCAGGGCAACAACAAGGACGAGAATTGCATTTCCGATCATAATACATGGAAACATTGCCGGAATAGCTGCCATAATCGGGCTTCCGGTGATGAAAAAGGATGTGATTGGGGTGATTACACTTAAAATAACACCGCATGCCAGACCGGCGTAAACCGTGGTCAGAATCAGGGCAGCGTTGATGATCGGACCTGTGATGTATACATTCAGATTTTTGAAAAACTGACTTACAATACAGATTGCAAGCAGAATTGCAGTAACGGTGATTTGTTTGGTTTTTAATTTCATAAACTTATCCTCCTTAAAATTCGTGTCATTGTAATGATACTCTTAGAGGCACTGAAATGCAACCGCACGGGTATTTTATCTTGTGTTACCCCCAAAAATGAGGTAGAGTAAAGACAGTGAGAAGATATTTTATTTCCACAGGGTCATAAAAAATTGTGGGATATTTAGCGAGAGGGATGATTATGAAAAAGGGGATCGTATTTCTAATTGTATTTTTAATGGCCGTCAGTTTTCCGATATGTGGATATGCAAAGGAAAAGGAGAAAATTTATCTGAATTCTTCTTGGAAATATGCGGATCATGCAAAAATTACATCCGGGTATGCCGTTATGTACAAGGCAAAAAAGAACCGGAAGGATATTGTCATTGCAGTCAATGCGGGGCATGGGACGAAAGGCGGTTCATCGGTAAAAACACTGTGCCATCCGGATGGTTCTGCAAAGGTAACCGGAGGAACGACATCGGCAGGATCTGTCAAGGCAGTGGCGGTATCGGATGGAATGGCATTTCGTGATGGAACGGCAGAGCGTGATGTGACACTTCATATGGCACGGATTCTGAAAAAGAAACTGCTAGCAGAGGGCTATGATGTGCTGATGGTTCGGGATGGAAAGGATGTACAGCTGGATAACGTGGCGCGCACGGTCATATGTAATAATGCAGCGGATTGTCATATTGCGCTGCATTGGGACAGCGATGGGCTTTCTTATGATAAAGGGTGTTTTTATGCTTCTGTTCCAGAACAACTGAAAAAACAAAAACCAGTTGCTTCTTATTGGAAAGAACATGATGCGCTTGGAAAGGCTTTGATCAAAGGGCTGCGCTCAAAAAAAGTTAAGATCAATGGGAATGGTGCTACAGAAATTGATCTGACGCAGACTTCGTACAGTACGATTCCTTCCGTTGATATCGAATTGGGCAACCAATGTTCGGATCATAGCGATAAAACATTGGATAAACTTGCAGACGGACTGGTGCAGGGAATTAATAAATATGCAAAAACCTATATATATGTAGCGCCAATGAGCAATTAGGATTATTTGAAATGGAGGATAACATATGGAAACATGGTATTACGAAGTGGTCAGTATTGATGGCGATTATGCAAATTTAAAGAGGACAGATATCGAAAGTGATGATCTGAAACTTGTGGCACGGGCATTGCTGCCACCGGAAATTATGGAGGGAAGCAAACTCAAATATGAGTTGATGCAATATGAAATCATAGAATAAGAAAAGAGGTTTACACAATGGACGTAAGAAAAATGAGAAATGAAAGACTGGGAGCGCGTGTTGTGGCGGCACTTGAGTCCCGCAATATGGAAGCATATTATGTAGAAACAAAAGAAGAGGCAGTAAAGAAAGCACTGGAATTAATCCCGAAGGGCAGCAGTATCAACATGGGTGGTGCATCTTCTGTAAAGGAGTGTGGTCTCTACGATGCCGTTTCCAACGGTGATTATGAATTTTATGACCGGGATAAGGCCAAAACCCCGGAGGAAAAAGAAGCGATTGCGCTGAAAGCATTCAGCTCAGATTATTTTTTGGGTAGTGTCAATGCCATGAGCGAGGATGGCGTGTTTATCAACATTGACGGAAATGCCAATCGTGTGGCTGCATATGCCTATGGACCAAAGCATGTTCTGCTGATTGTGGGTATGAATAAAGTTGTAAAATCGGAGGAGGATGCTCTGCACCGTGCGCGGAATGAGGCGGCACCGATCAATGCACAGCGGTTTGGCATTGACACACCATGCTCCAAAAACGGAAGCTGTTTTGACTGTAAAAGTCCACAGTGCATCTGCTGCCAGATTCTGACAACCCGTTTCAGCAGGGTCAAAGGACGGTTTCAGATTATTCTGGTGGATGAGAATCTGGGATTTTAAAGATAATTGTAATAAAACCGGTGGTATATGTAAAATGTTTTGATTCTGGCTGGATAGCATGGATCATAAAGGATAAAAAGTTCTGGGAAGCAGATGTTTCCCGGAGCTTTTTTATTTCCGGAAACATTACCTCGCAAAATTTTCAAAGGTCTTTACGAAACCAAGAAATGGCATTTCTGGAAATCAGTATTGCGGTCACGTATGCGTGATAGTTTATGCTGAAAAGTACGGGGAAAGGTAAAGGCCGTAATGAAAAAAGTAAACGAAGTGAGCCGGCTGGCAGGAGTGAGCAAGAGAACCTTGCAGTTTTATGATGATGAAGGACTATTGCCTGCCCAGCGGTCGAAAGACAATTATCGACTGTATGATGACGCTGCACTGGAACGCCTCTGGGAGATCCTGGTGTATCGGGCAATGGGGCTTGATCTGAAGGAAATCAAGTATCTTCTGACACTTTCGGAGAAACAAAAAAAGCAGTATCTGGAAAAGAAAATCCGAGGGCTAAGGCAACAGATCAGACAACTTAATGGACAGATGGAATTTATTTCATATGTGCAGCAAAATGGAATGTTACCGGTTCCGACAGAGAAAAACACCGAGGAAAAAACTTATATGGATTACATAGCGGTGTTGAGAAAAATGAAACAGAATCAAAAAAGGGAGGATGAGGAGAAATGAAAAAGAAATTAATAATTGCAATGTGTTGTGGAATAGCGGTTTTGGGAAATCTTGGAGGCTGTAATACCAAAAAGACAACAGAAACAGAATATCGTTGGCCAACAAGTATGCTGGTAGAATCATTGCCTGTTCCGGAATCAAAATATGGGGAAATTGTATTGGATGCAGAGGATTCTTTTGAAATTAATGTTTTTCATACATCAAAATCACAGTTTGCAGATTATATAAATGCATGTAAGAAAAATGGTTTTAATGTGGATTATTATGGAACCGATGATTCATACGATGCAGAGAATAAAGATGGATACACACTTTCGCTGAGTTATGATGAAAAGAAAAAGACAATGAATATAGATGTCTATGAGCTGGATGATGCTTCAGAGGATACGGAGGAGCTGGAAAGTACAGAGAATAACAAAGCGGAAAAAGACACTGAAAAAGTAAAAGATACATCCAAAGATTCTAAAAAGACTGACAAGAAGGAAAAAAAGAAAACCGAATCTAAAAAGAAAGATGGTGCGGTCAATGCGGATTTTAAGAAGATGATGGATAGTTATGAAGCGTTTTTTGATAAATATATCAAGTTTATGAAAAAGTATGAAAACTCCGATGATGTGGCAGGTATGCTGAATGATTATGCGGATTACATGCAGAAACTGGATGCTGTAGATACCAGTAATCTGTCAGCGGCAGATGCAGCCTACTATGCAAAAGTGCAGGCACGTATCATGAAAAA
>DLQV01000046.1:723-2677 GCA_002474415.1 Lachnospiraceae bacterium UBA7598 | reverse complement strand
ATCATTTATGAAGATGCGGATATTCTCATTGCAGATAAGCCATACAATATGCTTTCCCAGAAAGCTAAAGAACAGGATCTGTCTGCCAATGAATATCTGCTCGGCTATCTGATCCGAAGCGGGGCACTTTCTCTGGAGACATTCGGCACGTTTCGTCCGTCGGTGTGCAACCGGCTGGACCGCAATACGACAGGACTTCTTCTGATGGGCAAAACGCTTGCCGGTGCGCAGATGATTTCCGAGGGACTGCGGGAACGTACGATTCATAAATTTTACCGTGCCATTGTATCTGGGAACGTTACCAAACCGGTGCATCTGTCCGGATGGCTTATCAAAGACGAACATACCAATCAGGTGAAGATTCTGACACAGGAACAAAAAGATGCTGTACGGATTGAGACTTCTTACACGTCCGTGCAGGCGAAAGGAACCTGCAGTCTGTTGGAGATCTGCCTGATTACCGGAAAAACACATCAGATTCGTGCACATCTGGCATCTGTCGGTCATCCGGTTATCGGAGATCGCAAGTATGGGGACCCGTCAGTGAATCAAAAATTTTATGGTACTTTTCATGTGAATCATCAGCTGCTTCATGCGTATCGTCTGGAATTTCCGGACGGAAGAGTTTTTACAGCTCCGATGCCAAAAGTATTTGAAGAGATTATGGAAAAGGAGCGTGGATAGCAGATGCCGACCTGGAATTCAAGGGGATTGCGCGGATCAACACTGGAGGATCTTTTAAACCGTACAAATGAAAAATATGCACAGAACGGTCTGGCACTGATCCAGAAGATCCCGACACCGATCACTCCTATTAATATTGATAAAGAAACCAGACACATCACACTTGCCTATTTTGAACAGAAAAGTACCGTGGATTATATTGGAGCTGTACAGGGAATTCCGGTGTGTTTCGATGCAAAAGAATGCAATACGGATACCTTTCCGCTTGCCAATGTCCATCCGCATCAGGTAGCTTTTATGGAGCAGTTTGAAAAGCAGGAGGGAATTGCGTTTCTTCTGATATCTTATACGCACAGGGAGGAATTTTATTATCTGCGTTTTTCTGATCTGAAGAAGTTCTGGAACCGGGCCCAGGAAGGGGGACGGAAGAGTTTTCGGTATGAAGAACTGAATCCGGCCTATTTTCTGCCACAGGTATCGGGGGTACTGGTTCCCTATCTTCAGGTTCTCCAGAAGGATTTAGAGGACAGGGATTGACAATCTTTGGAATATTTCTTATAATAGCGTTGTTTCATGTGCTACCAAATTATCACGGTATCACTTTAAAATAGTAAAGCGAGAGGTTCGATTATGACAGACCAGATGTTACATACGCCGGACGGAGTCCGGGATATTTATAACGGAGAGTGCAAACAGAAACTTCTGTTGCAGGAGAGATTACACGATGTATTGCGTCAATATGGATATCGTGATATTCAGACACCAACGTTTGAATTTTTTAATATTTTTGGAAAAGAAATCGGTACAACACCATCCAAAGATCTGTATAAGTTTTTTGACAAGGACGGAAGCACGCTGGTACTTCGTCCGGATTTTACCCCATCGATTGCAAGAAGTGCTGCAAAGTACTATACCGAGGATGATATGCCGGTAAAACTTTGTTATATGGGAAACACGTTTATCAATTCCAATGCATATCAGGGACGCTTAAAGGAAACAACACAGTGCGGTGCGGAGCTGATCGGAGACGGAACGGTTGCCGCTGACGCAGAAATACTTGCCATGGTAGTGGAGTCCCTTCTTTCGAGCGGACTTAAAGAATTCCAGATCTCGGTGGGACATGCACAGTTTTTCCGCGGGCTGGCAGAGGCGGCAGGACTTGATGAGGAACAGCAGCAGGAATTAAGAGAGCTGCTTGCCAATAAAAATTATTTCGGTGTGGAAGAAATGGTAGAGGGAATGCATTTAAACGACACGTTAAAGAAACTGT
>DLQV01000046.1:482-691 GCA_002474415.1 Lachnospiraceae bacterium UBA7598 | reverse complement strand
TTTTCCCTTCTCGGAAGTTTTGAGACACAGGTAGAAGAACTTGCAGAGGCAAAGGCTCTTGCTTCGGATTACCCGAACATTCTTTCCGCAATTACCGATCTGGAAAAGCTTGGATCGTTCCTGCGGTTATACGGAATTGAAAAATACGTTTCGTTTGAACTCGGGATCATCAGCAATTATCATTACTATACCGGTATCATTTTTGCGGG
>DLQV01000046.1:0-392 GCA_002474415.1 Lachnospiraceae bacterium UBA7598 | reverse complement strand
TATTTCGGAAGAAAAGCACCGGCCATTGGTTTTGCCATTGTTGTGGACCAGCTTCTTTCCGCTCTTTCCAGACAAAAGATCACACTTCCGTCCGAGGAGAAAAATCAGATGATCGTTTACGCGGAGAGTAAGATTGCGGAAGCAGTAGAAAAAGCGAAAGAACTTCGCGCTCAGGGAATTTCGGTTTCTCTGATCCAGATGCAGGAAGGCCGGAGCAAAGATGATTATCTGAGCTATGCCATGAAGGATCACGTTTCAAAAGTAGAATTTATAGAGGAAGAATCATAGGAGGAGATCATGGAAGAAAAGAGATATCTGACGTTTGCACTGGGAAAGGGACGTCTGGCAAAAAAGACACTCGAACTGTTTGAAAAAATAGGAATCACCTGTGA
>DLQV01000017.1 GCA_002474415.1 Lachnospiraceae bacterium UBA7598 | reverse complement strand
GATGAACCTGATCGGTGCCAAAGTTAATATCGTTTGTCACACACAGATTTCTTGCAAAAAACTGGTTGCTGACAGAAGAATTATCTCCTGTCAGGGAATATGGATTTTGAATTTCAGCTTTACTGCTCCCACATCCGTTCATAAAAAGAGCTGCTATGCAGGAAATACATAGCAGTTTTATTTTCAGGTGATGAGTTTTATTTGTACATTTCACGCCAGTCAAGATCTCCTCTATCCAAAGATTTTATCAAAAGTTCCGCTGTGGCAAGATTGGTTGCAAGCGGGATGTTGTGCTCATCACAAAGCCGCACAATGCTGTTGACATCCGGCTCATGAGATTTTGGTTTTAGCGGATCTCGCAGAAAAATCACAAGATCAATTTCATTGTGTTCAATCTGTGCGCCAAGCTGCTGGGAACCTCCAAGATGCCCTGCGAGATATTTATGTATCTGGAGGTTTGCAACCTCCTCAATCAGACGTCCTGTTGTTCCAGTCGCAAATAACTGGTTTTTCGCAAGAATTCCACGGTATGCGATACAGAAATTCTGCATTAATTTCTTTTTTGAGTCGTGTGCTACAAGTCCAATATTCATAAAGCGATTCCCCCTAATATTTTTTCGGTTGTAATCCTACATTTAATACAAACCCCATTCCCAAATACAATGAAAGCAAAGATGTTAATCCATAACTTACAAATGGAAGCGGAATACCTGTGTTCGGCATCAGACCGGTAGCAACAAAAATATTGAAAATGCTCTGAAATCCAATCAGTGCCGCCATGCCACAACAGATTAGTCTTCCTGCGAGATCTTTTGCCTTCCGAGCGATCAGGATACATTCTATCACAATAAACAACAGCAAAAGGACAATTACCATGGTTCCTATAAAGCCAAGTTCCTCACCGGCAACAGCAAAGATAAAATCTGTCTGCGGCTCAATGATATAATTCGCATTTTTCATAGATGTGGCTGCGGAATTGTTCAGACCTTTTCCCCACAACTGACCTGATCCAATTGCCATAATAGAATTCTGCTGCTGTGCTGCGATATCCGACCATCTCGGATCCTGTGGATATAACCATGCCATAATTCGACCGAAGCGGTAATCTCCCGAGGATTGTGCCATACGAAGTATGACGGTAATTCCTATTAATCCTGTCGGAATACAGATTCCCAGTACGGTTACTACTATTTTATAACTTAATCCGGCAATAAACAAGAGGCTAATAAAAATTAATGCAATTGCAATGGAAGTTGAAGTATCCGGCTGCTTTACAATTAAAAGCAGTGGAATTCCAATCAGAACAAAAGATAAACCAATGGTTTTTACCGTGTTCAGATTTTCTGCACGTTTCGCAAAGAACCGCGCAAAGAATAAAATCAATACGATTTTTGCCAGTTCGGACGGCTGAAAACGAAAGCCTCCAAAATCAATCCAGCGCTGTGCTCCGCCGGCACTGTCACCAATTCCCGTCATAACCAGGCCAAGCAGGCCGATGATCCCGATATAATACAGCCAGGCAAATTTCAGAATAAAGGAATAATCCATTAATGACACGATGATCATTGCCACCATACCGACGATGCATCCTAAAATCTGCATTTTCTGTACAGAATGTTTTGCACTTCCAATGATCAGAATACCGATAATATTTAAAACCAGGATGCTGATCACCAATTGAAAATGATAATTTCTAAGTTTGTATTGTTTTAACATCTTAAGCTCTTTTCCTGTTTTGTTTCAAAACAACTCTTATCTCATAGTCCTCTGGAGAAATTTCAAAATACCGTGAAATAATATCCGAAATTTCTTTTTTCATACGCCTTGCCGCAACGGGTGAATGTTCAAACGGTGCGGATTCTGCCATTAGTTTCAGGCGTTCGCGGGCAATTGGTCCGGAACCATCCTGTCTGTGGGAAAATCGATTAACCTTCATATTCACATTCCTTTCCGCCAAGATAAATTTTCCCCTGCCGGAGACAGGAATCATCTTTGTTCAGATCTACCGGGATCACGCGCGGATTTGCAAGTGCTCTTGCGGCAGTCATAAACGCCCGGCTTGCTTTCGCATGCATGGAAAGTACAGGAATTCCTTTATTCTGGCTTACAACTACTCTCTCATCGGCAGGAATGACACCGATTGCCGAAAGTCCTAAAATATCTTCCACATCTTTTTGCGAAAGCATATCATGTTTTCGTACCATTTTAGCATTGTAAGCGTTGATCAAAAGATTAATCTGTGAAAGATGCATACCATCCAGCAGACAGATGACTCTTCCGGCATCCCGCACTGCAGATATATGGGGGGATGTAACAACCACTGCGCGATCCGCTGCGGATACGGCAAAGTGAAATCCATCTTCGATTCCTGCCGGACAATCAATCAGACAGAAATCAAATTCCTGTTTTAAGTGGGAAATCAGCGTATAGAGCTTGCTCTCATAATCCATAATTTTTCTGCATCGGAGAGCTGCCGGAATCATAAACAGATTCGGGTAACGCTTGTCCCGGATCAATGCCTGTTTGAGACGGCACTTGTTTTCGAGAAGGTCGATCAGATTGTACTGGATCTGATCTTCCATTCCCATTACAACATCTAAATTTCGAAGTCCCATGTCCGTATCGAGCATGATGACTTTTTTATCTAACCGTGAAAGTCCTGCGCCAATGTTGGCAATCGTTGTAGTCTTGCCAACACCGCCTTTTCCTGAAGTGAAAACAATTGCTTCACCCATGAAACAAACCTCCTGTTAGTTTAAATTGAATCTATGTGACTAATCGGCAACAGAATTTCTTGTGTTGCCGTTGGCACCGGCTGCTTTCATTTCTTTGATATCTTTCATTGATGTTTCTTTGTAATAATAAGAAATAACATTTCTTGCTGCAGTCGCCGCGTTATGCGAACTGTAACCGTTGGCGATTCGGACTGCAATCGTAATTTCCGGATCATCATATGGTGCATAACCAATAAACAGACCATGGTTGGCATGACCGGTCTGCTGTGCCGTACCGGTTTTTCCGGCAACTGGAATATCAAATCCCTGGAACCGGTCCATCGTCGAAACCACTTCGCGCATACCGGAATGGATCGCATCCCACTGACCGCTTGTTAACGTATCAGAAATATCTTCATAATCTGCCTTGTATTTTTTGACGGTCTTTCCATCTGCGTCAACAATTTTGTTCATCAGCTGATAATTGTATTTTTTCCCGGAAGCAACTGCAGTGACATAACGGGAAAGTGCAACCGTTGTGATATCATTGTTACTCTGTCCAATGGCTGCCATAACCGGATATTTTGTTGCAATATTCGATTTATATTCAGATATTTCCAGTCCTGTTTTTTCATCCAGACCATAAACGTGTGCATATTTCTGAATCAGATTAATGCCGTTCGCATCATTATAAGATCCTGTTTTTTTCTGTGCCAGCCGGTTACCGACGGTATAAAAGAAAATATTGCAGGAATCCCGGATTGCTTCTGAAACATTTTCAAGTCCGTGACTGCCCGGATAAATCCAACATTTTGGCTTATTGCTGATATCATTATAAATTCCGGTACACCGGATCTGATCGGATGTTGTAATCACGTGTTCTGCCAGACCAGCTGTTGCGGAAACCAGCTTAAAGGTGGAACCTGGTGCCGTTCTCTGCTGAGTGGCATAGTTGAGCAGCGGAGAGGATTTATCATGCTGCAGGGATGCAAAATATTCCGAATCCACGCCATTGGCAAGTTTGTTGCTGTCATATCCCGGATAACTTACCATCGCAAGAATTTCCCCTGTTTTTTCATCCGTAACAACACAGGAACCAGTACATGGCTCAAGTGCAAGCTGTGCAGGCGTAATCTCAATATTGTAAATCTTTTTCATGAGAAAGTCACGCGGAGACAAGGAACCGTTTTTTAATTTATTTACCGTTGCATCGTCATAATCCAATACTCCCTGATCAAATAGGGCCAGGCATAACTGACGTGGGGAAATCTCTCCCCGTTTAATCATATACTGGTATATGATTTTGGAAAACTCGGTATCTGTTTTGACGCTCTTTAGAATATATTTGCATAATGCATCATATACTTCTGTTGAATCTGCATATTTTTCATCAACTTCTAATTTGCTGATGTCAATCCAGTGCTGTGTAATACAGTAATTTAAATATTCTTTTGGACTGATTTTCTGGTTTTTCCATTTCTGGTAAACAGAGTCACTGGTATCAATCTCATTTTTTAAAAGAACTTCATCATCTTTTAACATAGAGATAATATAGGTGAATTCATCCAGAACTTCATCCGACATGGAATTTAATGCCTCTGGTGTGCTGGTCAGTTCCTGCTGTACTTTGCTCAGCGTTGTCTTCTGCCGCGATTTGAAAATTTTCAGCATATTTTTTTCTGTGTCAGAAGCACCTGACTTCGAAAAATGTTCGATATTTATCACACTATTTCCAATTAATGCTGTATATACATCATTGATCGGGATTTCCCCGGATTTAATATTGGAGTAGACAATCCCCGCAATCTCATTCTGTAATGCCAGATAAGTAGCTTTCTGCAAATCTGCATCAATACTGAGATATAAATCATCTCCTGCTACCGAATCGGTGCTGCTGATGATTTCGGAAATTCTTCCCACGTTATCAATT
>DLQV01000098.1:6228-9420 GCA_002474415.1 Lachnospiraceae bacterium UBA7598 | reverse complement strand
ATTTGCCTCATCCTCTTTGGTCTGTACATAGCATCCGGCAGCAACAACAGCCGCATCCGGATTCAGCTTTTTTGCCCGGTGCAGCATCTGTCTTGACTTACGGTCTGCCATATTTGTTACGGAACAGGTATTGATCACATAGACATCCGCTTTCTCCGAAAACGGCACAATTTCATACCCCGCTTCTTCGAGCATCTGCTGCATGGCTTCTGTCTCATATGCATTCACTTTGCATCCCAGATTGTGTAATGCTGCTTTTTTCATTTTTACTCCTTTATACAATTATCTTCACACATTTCTTGACTTTTCCAATAAAAAATATTACTATCAAAGATATAAACAGCATGAGTATTTCATGAATATTTTCAAGGAGGTTTTCATTATGAAAACAGTACAGATTTCTTTAAATTCTATTGGAAAAGTAAAATCATTTGTTAATACGATCTCTCAGTTCGAGTACGATTTCGATCTGATTTCCGGCAGATATGTCATTGATGCAAAATCAATCATGGGAATCTTCAGTCTGGATCTTTCCAAACCGATTGATCTTGCCATCCACACCGAGGATAACCTCGATGAAATTCTGGAAGCTTTAAAGCCATACATTATTTCCCAGTAGTCATTTACAAAATCCCCTGTCTGTATAAGCAGACAGGGGATTTTTTTATTTCACAGGAAATTTTCTGCAAAATAAAATTATTCTGCATCTACCAGAATTGTTTCTGTCGTATCGATCGCAGTCTGCATCAGTTCGTCTATTTTTTCTTCCAGCCGGCACTCTGATTTTTTAATATGTTTCAGGCTTGGCTTGGTAACCGGATGTTTTGCTACGAAAATCGTACAGCAGTCCTCATACGGAAGAATGGACGTCTCGTATGTGTCAATCTTTTCTGCGATTGATACAATATCCTGCTTGTCCATAGCAATGAGCGGACGGTATACCGGCATGTGGCACACTTCATTGGTCACAGCAAGAGACTGCATGGTCTGGCTTGCCACCTGTCCGATACTCTCTCCGGTAATCATTCCCAGACATTTTCCCTCTTCGGCAAAATGCTCTGCAATTTTCATCATATAGCGGCGCATGATAATCGTCAGCTCCTCATGCGGGCATTTTTCATAAATATAAAGCTGGATATCGGTAAAGTTCACCACATGAAGCTTGATCTGTCCGGAATATCTTGCAACTTTCTTTGCCAGGTCAATCACTTTCTGTTTTGCACGCTCGCTGGTGTAAGGTGGCGCATGAAAATAGGTTGCCTCAAGTGTTACGCCTCGTTTGGATACCATATATCCGGCAACCGGCGAATCGATTCCACCGGATAAAAGGAGCATCGCACGGCCTGCTGTGCCAAGCGGCATGCCTCCCGGTCCTGGGATCTCTGTGGAATAAATATTGATCATCGGACGGATCTCGATATGAATCATCACCTCCGGATGATGTACGTCTACACTAGTTTCCGGGAATGCTTCAAGAATCTTTTCCCCAACAGCTGCATTGATCTCCATCGAAGTCATCGGGTAATTCTTTCTGGCGCGGCGCGCATCCACCTTAAAGGTAAAGTTTTTGTCCGGATATGTCCGGTCCACATAGTCACATACTACTTTTGCCAGGGCATCAAATCCTTCATCTTCTACCAGCACTACCGGACAGATTCCAACGATTCCGAAAATCCGCTGTAACGTTTCTACGGTTTCATCATAATCATAGTCTCCTTCCGTATCCACATAGATACGTCCGTTTTCTTTGCGTACATGGAAGGTTCCCTCTACACGCTCCAGATGATATCTGATATTCTGTACCAGCGCATCCTCAAACAGATAACGGTTCTTTCCCTTAATGGCAATTTCCGCATATTTAATCAAAAATGATTTATACATACTGCTCTCCTTTTTAATGTCTTGTATATTTCTGCAGCATCGGAATCAATGCCGCCATCTCTTTTACCGCGTAATCAATCTCTTCTTTTGTTGTCTCCACGCAAAAGCTGAAACGGATGGTTGCATCCAGAAATTCCGGCTTTAAGCCAATGCTTTTGAGCGTATGACTGACGGAAGGCTTGTTGGAAGAACATGCACTTCCGGCTGACACATAGATCTCCTTATCTTCTAATGCATGAAGCAATACTTCCGCGCGCACACCTTCCGTGCTGACACTGACAATATGCGGCGCATTGCTGCGATCGGTATGACCGTTGACATGTACGCCCGGAATTTTTGTCACTTCCTCAATAAAATGTTCACGCAGGGTATACATCCGGTCGATTTTTTCTTCAAAACCGGTATAAATACGTTCTGCTGCTACGCCAAGTCCTGCGATTGCCGGAACATTTTCCGTGCCGGAACGCATTCCCCTCTGCTGTCCACCTCCGTTTAACAGCGGATGGATTTTCGTCTTGTCTTTGATATATAAAAAGCCGCTTCCTTTCGGTCCATGAATCTTATGCCCGCTGACCGAAAGAAGATCCACATGCATTTTTGCCGGATAAATTCTCATTTTGCCATAGGACTGAATGGCATCCACATGAAAAAGTGTCTGTGGATTGCACTGTTTGATCAGTGCCCCCGCTTCCGCGATCGGCTCCACCGCTCCGATTTCATTATTTACCTGCATGAGGGAAACCAGAATGGTATCCGGCCGGATTGCCGCTTTCAGATCGTCCAGAGAAATCACACCATAAGCATCTACCGGAAGATACGTAACTTCATATCCGTGTTCCTCCAGATATGCCATCGTTGCCGACACGGATGGATGTTCAATGGATGTCGTTATAATATGTTTTCCGCTTCGCTTATTTGCCTCTGCCACACCAATAATCGCAAGATTATTGGACTCCGTACCACCTGACGTAAAACAGATTTCTTTTTCCTGTACCTTTAATGTCTTTGCAATCTTTTTTCTTGCATCGTTCATATAATTTTCGGCAATCACGCCTTTGTTGTGCAGGGAAGAAGGATTGCCATAATCCTCTGTCAGTAATTTTACTACCAGCTGTGCCGCTTCCTCACAACATCTTGTCGTTGCCGAATTATCCAAATATGCTTCCATTTTTACCCTTCTTATATATCCAATTCGTAAATCAGCATGGAAAGTGTTGCCATTCCTGCTGTTTCTGTGCGCAAAATGCGTCTGCCAAGAGAGATCCTGTGCATGTCTTTGTCAAGCTGTGCAATCTCTTCCGGGGAAAATCC
>DLQV01000098.1:521-6106 GCA_002474415.1 Lachnospiraceae bacterium UBA7598 | reverse complement strand
CGAAAGATCTCTCTTGTTGCTTCCATGCCTCTTTCATTCTCATACGGAACCAGGACAACGTCCAGCTCCTTTGCCTCTTCCAATGCCTGCTTCCAGGAAACCGGCATCTGAATCTGCGGAATGATTGTCCGCTTCGACTGCTTAGCCGCACTCTCCGCAATTGCCTGCCACCGCTTACATTTGCTCTGTGCTTTCTTTTCATCCAGCTTTACCACACAGTTTTTCATGGCAACCGGTATGACGGTATAGACACCAAGTTCCACGGTCTTTTGGATGATCCATTCCATCTTATCACTTTTGGGAAGTCCCTGAAAAAGATACACCTTATGGGAAAACTCTGTTCCCATTTCATCGGTATCCTCTATCTGTGCCCAGACTTCTTCCTCTGTAATTTCCAGAATACGGCAAAAATACGATCTGCCGCTCTGATCACTGATCCGGATCTTCTCCCCGGTTTTCATGCGCAGCACATGACCGATATGATTGACATCACTGCCCACAATGCAGATCCGGTCCTGCTGCACCTGCTCATCTTCCACAAAAAACTGGTACATACCCTGCTCCTACTGTTTCTGTGCGGTAATATTTACCCACTCTCCCTGATGATTGATTTCCACTATGGTAAGTCCTGCTGCTTCCATTGCTTCTTTTACTTCATTTTCCTTAAAATCAATGATACCGGAGGTAATAAAATAACCGCCCTGCTTTAATCTGGCCGGAATAACCGGTGCCATGGCAATGATAACCGGTGCTAAAATATTGGCCACAACAATCTCATATTCCTCTGTTCCAACCTTTTCCTGAAGTTCCTCATCGTCAATCAGATTGCCCACATAAAAAGTTCCCAGAGACAAATCAAGATGATTTACCTGCATATTATCCCTCGTAGAAATCATACAGTCTGCATCCAGATCCGTTCCCACGACTTCTCTTGCGCCAAGTTTTAACGCAACAATCGATAAAATTCCACTGCCACATCCCACATCCAGCACTTTCGGATGTTTTCCTTCCACATATTTCTGTAACTGCCGGATGCAAAGCTGTGTCGTTTCATGTTTTCCTGTTCCGAAAGAAATTCCCGGATCGATCTCTATCAGGAATTTATCTTTGTCCTCTTCCTTTAATTCTTCCCAGGTTGGCTTGATTAAAATATCATCAATGGTAAAAGAAGTAAAATATTTTTTCCAGTTATTGATCCAGTCAAGATCTTCCGTTTCGGAAGACGTAATGACACCGCTTCCCACTTCCACCATGTCACGCAGTTTTTCAAGTCCGATCTTTACCTGTTTTAAAATCTCCGTCTGATCACTGCCATCTTCTTCCACATAAAAGCTCACATGGCTGATCCCCTCATCCGGAGGAAGTTCCGGCAGAAAATCAATAAACATATCCGCCTGGTCTTCTTTGGTAAGCGGAATGTTATCTTCGATCTCTATTCCTTCAATGCCCAGATCCATCAGCATGGAACTCATAAAATCCTCTGCTGCTGTCGTTGTTTCAATTGTATATTTTTTCCACTTCATGTTACCATCCTCTCAATTCTACACTAAGGCATACTGTATGTATCATACCTTATTTTCCATAAAATTTCAAGAAAACATTGTACATCAAAAAAACCCATGTTATAATATAGGGGTTAAGTTGATAGCTATACAGTTATAGGAGAAAGCAGTAAATGGATAAACGCAATCTTGTAGAAGGACTTCAGAAAGCATTCAACACCGATGACCGGCAGAGAAATACTTCTGATAACAGTGATGTGGAATACAAAGAGAACACCAATACTCTTTATATCAAAAAGCAAAGAACCTACAATATGGAAGAAAACACGCCATCAGCCACTGCCATGTCAGAGGAGGAAATTTTTAAGCGTCTTCATGAGGAACGACATTAAACATGCTAAACATTCATAAAACAGCCATACAGTCTGTTCGCAGACCGTATGGCTGTTTTTAGTTTTTATATACTGCACACAGTTTATGGTATTCACTGTTAATTTCCTGAACAGTATTTTTATCCCCATCCAGATTATCCGGATGATAAATCTTGATCAGATCCTTATACCGTTTCTTAAGAGACTGCCTGCTCTCCACTCCGGAAAAGAACATTTCTGCTTTGGCAACAGATCGCTCTGCTGCCAAAGAAAAATCACTCACCCGCTGATAGAAAGCTTTCTGTTTCTTCATACGCTCTTTCTCTGATGCAAGTTTCGCCAGTTCTTCTTCTAGTATTTTAAATTTCATATCGAAAAGCTTCTGCTGCTGTTCCAGACGGCGATCTTCCATCTCCACCCGCCGGGTAAATTCCCGCCGCTCACGCTCTAACGTGCGGCGCTGTTCTTCCAAAGCTTTTCGTTCTTCTTCCAGCGTCATCCCCCATATGCCTCCGTACACACATGCCGCCAATAAATATTATCAGGCTCATCATACAATACTTTGTACCAGATTACTATAGGCGATTTGTACTAATGTTCATCGAAAGATTCTTTTATTTTGTCCATAAAACCTTTCTTTTTTTCTTTTCCGGTTGATGCTCCGCCCTCTTTATTCAAAGAATTTCCCGTCAATTCGTCAAACTTACGCAGCGCTTCCTTTGCCTCTTTGCTTAAGCCTGTCGGTGTGTTGACAATCAATGTCACATAGTGGTCTCCACGCACCGCCTTGTTTCGAATGGATGGTACTCCTTTTCCTTTCAGACGGATTCTCGTTCCACTCTGCGTTCCCGGTGAAACGGTATAGATAATGTCTCCATCTACGGTCTTGATACGGATATCTCCGCCCAGTGCTGCAATACCAAAGGAAATTGAAGCATTGGAAAAAATATTCATATCCTGACGCTCGAATGCATTGCTTCTGGAAACAAGAACTTCTACCAGAAGGTCTCCTCTTGGGCCACCGTTTCTTCCCGGTTCTCCGTAACCTCTGACACGGACAGACTGACCATTGTCAATTCCGGCCGGAATCTCTACGGTCTTTCGTACTTTCTTCGAGATATATCCTGTTCCACGACAATCCGGACATTTATCACGGATCACCTTACCGGTACCACCGCAGTCCGGACAGGTCTGCACATTCTGCATCATGCCAAACAAAGACTGCTGGGAATATACCACTTTTCCTTTTCCCCCGCACTTGCTGCAGGTTTCCGGTGAAGTTCCGGGTTTTGCTCCGGTTCCGTGACAAGTTTTGCATTCTTCTTTATACGGAAACTCAAGCTCCTTGGAACAGCCAAAAACTGCCTCCTCAAATGTAATACGAACCGTAAGGCGTACACTTGCCCCCTGTGCCGGTCCGTTATTATTGCTGCTTCGTCTGCCGCCACCGAAAAAGTCTCCGAAAATATCGCCAAAGATATCTCCCATATCCATGCCGGAAAAATCAAATCCACCTGCGCCGCCGGCACCTCCATCAAACGCTGCATGACCAAACTGGTCGTACTGTCTACGCTTTTCCGGATCACTCAAAACGGCATATGCCTCCTGTGCTTCCTTGAATTTTTCCTCACAGTCTTTATCTCCCGGATGCATATCCGGATGATACTTCTTGGCGGTTGTACGGAAAGCTTTTTTTATTTCTGCTTCAGTTGCGGTCTTTGGAATTCCAAGGACCTCGTAATAATCTCTTTTCTCTGCCATAATATTAAACCCTTATAGTACGCATAGGGTTTCCGGAAAACCGGAAACCCCACGCTTTGTTTATTTATTTTCTAAATTAAACCTCTTTGAAGTCTGCGTCAATGACATCGTCATCTCCACCATTTGCTCCTGCTCCAGGATTTGCACCTGCGCCTGCTGCAGAACCCATATCAGGACCTGCTCCAGGATTCGGGCCTGCGCCTGCTGCACCCTGTGCTGCCTGTGCCTGCTCATACATCTTTGCAAATACCTTCTGTGCACTCTGTGTCAGTTTTTCCTGTGCTGCCTTTAATTCAGCAACATCTGCATCTGTCATCTGCTCTGCTTCCTTGTGTGCATCCAGGAAAGACTTCACTGCTGCAATATCAGCTTCCACTGCTGACTTGTCTGCAGGATCAACCTGATCTCCTACCTGCTTTAATGCATCCTCTGTCTGGAATACAAAGCTCTCAGCTTCATTTCTGGCATCGATTGCTTCTTTTCTCTTCTTATCCTGTGCTTCAAACTCAGCAGCTTCCTTAACAGCCTTATCGATTTCTTCATCTGACATATTAGATCCTGCTGTGATTGTGATATGCTGCTCTTTTCCTGTTCCAAGATCCTTTGCAGATACATTTACAATACCGTTTGCATCGATATCGAATGTAACCTCGATCTGCGGAACACCACGACGTGCTGGTGGGATACCATCCAGACGGAACTGTCCGAGAGATTTGTTATCTCTTGCGAACTGACGCTCACCCTGTACAACGTTGATATCTACAGCGGTCTGGTTATCTGCTGCGGTAGAGAAGATCTGGCTCTTCTTCGTAGGAATGGTTGTATTTCTCTCGATCAGACGGGTTGCAATACCACCCATAGTCTCGATAGAAAGTGACAGTGGTGTTACATCGAGAAGTAAGATCTCGCCGGCACCTGCATCACCTGCTAATTTACCACCCTGGATAGAAGCACCGATTGCTACACACTCATCTGGGTTTAAGGACTTGCTTGGCTCTTTGCCTGTCATCTGTCTTACTTTCTCCTGTACAGCCGGGATACGTGTAGAACCACCAACCAGAAGAACCTGGCCTAAATCTGCATTCGTAAGACCTGCATCCTTCATAGCGTTCTGTACTGGTACTGCAGTTCTCTCTACCAGATCATGTGTTAACTCATCAAATTTTGCTCTGGTGAGGTTCATATCAAAATGCTTTGGTCCCTCAGCGGTAGCTGTGATGAATGGTAAGTTAATATTTGTTGTTGTTGCAGAAGAAAGCTCTTTCTTTGCCTTCTCAGCAGCTTCTTTTAATCTCTGCAGAGCCATCTTATCGGTAGAAAGATCAACACCCTCTGCCTTCTTAAACTCATCGATCATCCACTGTGTGATCTTGTTATCAAAATCATCACCACCAAGATGTGTATCACCGTTGGTAGATAATACTTCGATGACACCGTCACCGATCTCGATGATAGATACATCAAATGTACCACCACCAAGGTCGTATACCATGATCTTCTGCTCTTTTTCGTTATCAAGACCATATGCAAGTGCTGCTGCTGTAGGCTCGTTGATGATACGCTTTACATCCAGACCTGCAATCTTTCCGGCATCCTTTGTTGCCTGACGCTGTGCGTCATTGAAGTATGCTGGTACTGTAATAACTGCTTCGGAAACCTTCTCACCAAGGTATCCCTCTGCATCTGCTTTCAGTTTCTGCAGAATCATTGCTGAAATCTGCTGTGGGCTGTACTGCTTGTCATCAATTGTCACCTTATAGTCAGTACCCATATGTCTCTTAATAGAAGAAATCGTCTTCTCAGCGTTTGTAACGGCCTGACGTTTTGCCGGCTCACCGATGAGACGCTCTCCTGTCTTTGTAAATGCTACAACGGATGGTGTTGTTCTTGCACCTTCCTGGTTTGCAATAACGGTAGGTTTTCCACCTTCCATAACAGCTACACAGCTGTT
>DLQV01000098.1:0-375 GCA_002474415.1 Lachnospiraceae bacterium UBA7598 | reverse complement strand
GAAATACCTTTATTCGCTGACCACAGCAACCATGCTGTGACGAACCACATTGTCCTTGTAGGTGTAACCTTTTTGTAATTCCTGAGCAACCGTTCCCGGTTCATACTCTTCGCTTTCCACCTGCATGACTGCATTATGAAGATCCGGATTAAATTCCTTTCCCAGAGCTTCAATCGGTTTTACACCAATGGCATCTAATTCTGTCAGCATCTGCTTATATACTTTATCCATACCGGTAACAAAGGCATCATCTTTTTGTTCCTCTGGTACAGCTGCAAGCCCACGCTCGAAATTGTCGACAACCGGGAGAATCTTTTCAATGATTGTTCTTGCTCCCATGTCAAACATCTGCGCTTTTTCTTTTTCCGTACGTTT
>DLQV01000016.1 GCA_002474415.1 Lachnospiraceae bacterium UBA7598 | reverse complement strand
TACGCCGTGTGAAGGTCATTCTTTTTGGAATCTGCTTCAAGCATGTCCTTCGGCTTGGCATCAATCGGATGCACGGCTGCACCGATGACGGACAAAAAACCAACGGCCGTTGCAGCCTTCGGTCTGCGTCCGGAAGACGCTGTCGCTGTCC
Source organism: Lachnospiraceae bacterium UBA7598 (assembly GCA_002474415.1). Classification (GTDB taxonomy): domain Bacteria; phylum Bacillota; class Clostridia; order Lachnospirales; family Lachnospiraceae; genus Roseburia. The sequence continues at coordinate 4,362 of DLQV01000016.1, read as the reverse complement.
CCTCTTCGTCAACTGCTTTATTTTTCTCACTCTTTAAATCAATCACCTTGGTGAAATCAATTTCCTGCAGCGGAAGCGGAAGCTCCTGGGCAAACAGTTTATGCATGCCCGCAAACCGGGAACCGTCACCTACCAGGTAGACATTTCCCACAAATTCCTGTTTGATCTGGTTCTGGTAATATTCAACCGCCGTATTGGCAATGCGCAGATGATACCTCAGCGATTCCGCCAGATCTTCATATGCCTCATTCGCCAGCTCCTGCTGACGCTTCCGTTCCTCCGGATTTCCCATCTCCGGAACAGTCGGGCGGTTGTATATGACATTGTGGTCTAAAAGAAAATCAAGTGCTTTCTCCTCATCGTCAATTCCAAGCACTGGATGGTCAATCACCGCCGTAATCGTAGCGCCATAACCGTACGGTGTCACACGCTGAAAGACCAATTTTTTATTTTCCAGAATACTGATCACCGTTGCCTGCTCTTCCAGCTGCACAACCACCGCATTTTCCAGAAAACTGTCACACAGAAGCTGTACCGTTCCGTTTCCAATATAATCAAACGTTTCTACTTTCAGTCCTGCGAGCGTGGAAAACGTCACATAGTTATTCAGAAGATTATCGGGAATTGCCACTAAAAGCAGCTTGAGCATTTTCTTCCCGTCTTCTTCCTCCACATCCATCTTGCTATAGCTGATGGTGTAATTGCTCACATCCATCGGGAAATAATCACGGATCTGGGATTCGATAATTCCCATGATCTTATTATCCTTGACAAATGGAATCATGACTTCACGGGTCACAACTTTTGAGGAAGAAAGGGTAAATACGACTTCTTTCTCATGGATATCACGCTTGCTGAGTTCAACTTTCAGTGCGGACGCAAAAGCTTCCTTGTCACGGATATAGCCATCTTCCACCGCATGTTCCGGAGTACGGAACGCAAAAGCTTTATGTACCGGTGGATTTTTCTTGCGGTAATCGACCAGTGCGACTTTTGTCCACCATACACCGGCCTCAATACTTATTACTCTTTTGACCATTTTCATTTTCTCCTTTATATTTTCCGAATAAATGCTTCATTGGAAAATGTACAAAAATAATTATGCTTTGTTCATGTTCTCTTCGGAAAGAGACTGTAAGAATTTTGACGAAAAGTTTTGAATGCCGGACGCGACCGGACGACATTCGCCATCCGGGCTCATGTCGTCCTTTCCCATACATCCGTGTACGGGAATCGCTGGGTATTGACAAAATTCTAACAGGCTCTAACCCTTGAGAAAAATCACAAATCCTAATTATTTTTCTACATTTTCCATCGTAACGTTGTGGCATAAAAACTTATGCGGTGAAAATGACAGATGTTTAAAATTCGCCACCGGAATAAGAAAAACTTTACGTTTTTAATTATGCCATACGTAGCAGTTCATGTCATATTTTAATAAATGCCCATCATGCCGAGATACCAGGTCCAGAAACGGTTGCCCCAGAGTGCCGCGATGAAAATACCGGCCGAAAGGTACGGGCCAAGTGCAAGCAGGTTGTTTCGTTTACTTACTTTCATGCGGATGGTATGGATGACGGATCCAAGAATACATGCAAGAATAAACGCAAAAATAATGTTTTTTGCGCCTAACAGCAGGCCTGCATATGCCATGAGTTTGATGTCTCCCCCGCCGATTGCTTTGCCGGAGGAAAAATAATACAGGCCATACAGAAAAAGGCTGACACAGACTGCTCCGATGATATGGGACAGGATGTGCCGGAAATCATACACGGTCATGATGATACCGAGAAGTCCCAGAAACAGGTTCTGGGAAATCGGTATCTGATAGGTTCTCTCATCGATAACCGCAATGACAATCAGAGCAGATGTCATGAGACAATACAGCACGCTGCTGAACGTGAAGCCGTTCGCCATGAAAACGATCACATACAGCACACCATTCAGAGCCTCGATTAATGGGTACTGTATGGAGATCTTAGCACCACATTGCCGGCATCTGCCCCGAAGAACTATGTAGGAAAATACAGGAACCATGTCCCGCCAGCCCAGCTTACGCCCGCAGTTCATGCAGTGTGAAGACTGCACAATATTCTCTTTTTTCGGGATACGGAAGATCAGCACGTTTAAAAAGCTGCCGATGACAATTCCGTATAAAAATACAACGATGTAAAGAAAAATCGTAAGTTGGGTTAGCATAATATTATATATCTCCTATTTATAAATCCCCTGATACTTTCTTTATTGAAGTTCCTGTCGCTTCTGTTTCAACTGTCTGTTTATCAAAATCATATGTAATAGTAATTGCAGTTGCCTTTTTTCCCTGTGCAGATGTCATTTTAGACTTTGCATCAGTGTATCCTTTTCCCATTAATTCTTTAATCTTATCAGATAATAATTTAGCATCTGCGTCTGAAGCAGCTGGAGAATATACATTAACTGTAATCTTTGCTCCCGTAGCTGTAACATCTGTTGTTAACTGATCTGATACCATTCCATACGCTGATACAGCAGCCGTTGTATACGCACTAAGAATCTGTCTGTCTTTTTCTTCTTTCGACTTATTGAGATACGGCAGTACCTGTGTACCAACAATACCTACTAAAATTGCCATAATTGCGATAACGATAATTAACTCTACAAGAGAAAAACCTTTGTTATCTTTCTTTTCGTTCTTTGCCTTCATGTTCTGAAGCATTTCCATAATCTTCTTCATACCCTTTGTTCTCCTTTGATATATGTTTTTATGTATCTATTATCACATGTCTCATGGCAGACATGTAACAACCACTATTTTGCCTGCGATCAGGCACCGATGCTGTCATACAGGCTGTACATCGGCATCATGATCGCAAGGACAATCGGCACAACGATGAGTGCCATCACAATAATAATGAGCGGTTCCATTGCCGCAAGCAGGGACTGCGTGGTCATCTCCACTTCATCGTCATAATATGCCGCGACTTTATCGAGCATATCTTCCATATTACCGGTTTCCTCCCCGATCTCAATCATGTGATAGACCATCGGTGGAAACACGCCGGAATCTGCCAGCGGTTTCGAAAGCGGAATACCACGGCTGACTTCTTCCGTGGCATCTTTTAATGCCTGTTTGACGATTGCATTGCTCATCATATCTGCTACCAGTCCGAGTGCATCCACGAGCTGGATGCCGGAGCCCATCAGTGTGGACAGTGTACGTGTCATACGCGCGGATGCCGTCTTGATGCTGAGCTTTCCGACCATCGGTATTTTTAAGATAATCTTTCCGAGAATATGCGCCCCACTCTCCGTCTTTTTCCAGGCATTGATAAATATCGCAATGCCCGCAATAATAGCAACAATGATATACCAGCTGTGTACAAAAAAGTCGCTGATACTCATTACTGCACGGGTAATCCACGGCAGGGTGCCGCCGACTTCATCGAACTGTTCGGTAAAGGTCGGCACAATTTTAAGCATCATAATCGCTACAATCACGATAATTACAATAATCAGGATGACCGGATAAATTGCCGATTTGACAATCAAGCCTTTCAGGTGGGCTTCCTTTTCAAACTGACCGCCCACACGGCTGAATGCCTTGTCCAGTCCACCGGAAGATTCTCCGGCAGCAATCATCTGGATCATCAGACTCGGAAAAATCTTCGGGTGCTCCGCCATCGCGACCGCAAGCGTTTCTCCCCGCTGTACGGAATCCCGCACCTCTGCGATTGCGTCGGCAAACTGCTTGTTTTCTGTCTGCTCAGAGAGCATGTCGAGTGCCTCGACAACGGTCACACCGGCATTTAATACACTCTCAAACTGGCGGCAGAACACGCTCATCTCACGGACACTGACCGCTTTTCCGATATGAATTTCTAAATCTTTGTTGAATGCGTTGGCTCTTGCGATGGAAACAATGGTATTGCCGCCGGATTTGAGTTCTGCCGTAGCAACTTCCATATTTATGGCCTCAATGGTACCGGTTTTTGGTTTTCCGTCCGATCCGACCACTTCGTATTTATAACTTGCCATGTCTTAACTCCTTCTTAGAACAGCTTCTGCTGCATGTTTCCTACATCCTGTGCGTACTCTACGGCATTGGCCGCATCGATTTTATGTTTCAGATACAGGCTGAATAAGGAATCATCCATCGTCTGCATCCCAATCTTCTTGCTTGTCTGCATGATAGACGGAATCTGGTGTGCCTTATCCTCACGAATCAGGTTTTTGATCGCCGGAGTTCCAAGCATTACCTCAAACGCTGCCACACGGGATTTCCCGTCGATCGTCGGCAGAAGCTGCTGGGAAATAACCGCCTCAAGAACCGATGCCAGCTGCGACCGGATCTGATTCTGCTGATGCGGCGGGAATACATCG
>DLQV01000040.1 GCA_002474415.1 Lachnospiraceae bacterium UBA7598 | reverse complement strand
CGAGTCCGATCATCGGCTTTTTCTTTTTTGGACCATTAGCTCAGTTGGTTAGAGCAACCGGCTCATAACCGGTCGGTCCTGGGTTCGAGTCCCCGATGGTCCACTTATTTTACTTGAAATACTCGAGAATGTATGTTATAATATTTAACGATCTGGCCTAGTGGCTCAGTTGGTTAGAGCGCCGCCCTGTCACGGCGGAGGTCACGGGTTCGAGTCCCGTCTGGGTCGTTTTAGTAATTGGTTTCAATTACGGTATGGGATCTTAGCTCAGCTGGGAGAGCATCTGCCTTACAAGCAGAGGGTCACAGGTTCGAGCCCTGTAGGTCCCATTCATGCCGGCGTGGCGGAACTGGCAGACGCGCAGGACTTAAAATCCTGTTGTGGTGACACAGTACCGGTTCGATTCCGGTCGCCGGCATTACACTATGTTATGTAGTGTTAAGTAAATATGTGTGCGTAGCTCAGCTGGATAGAGCACTTGGCTACGGACCAAGGTGTCGGGGGTTCGAATCCTCTCGCGCACGTATAAAAAAGGAGCAAGACGCAAGTCTTACTCCTTTTTTAGTATTCCAGCACGTAAAAGTCTAAATATAAAAGAAAATGACAGGAGAAGAATATGCTTACTTACAATCTGGAACAGAGAAATGATGAACCGAAATACTATTATATATATAAGATGATCCGAAAGGATATTGAGCGTGGAAAACTGAAAAAGGGAGAAAAACTTCCATCTAAGAGAAGTCTGGCGGAACACCTCGGAATCAGCCTGATTACGGTTGAGAATGCGTATCAGATGTTAAAAGATGAAGGGTATATAGAACCGAGAGAACGCAGTGGGTATTATGTGTGTGAAATACATGTAATCGGAGAAATGAAAGAACAGAATGAGGAATTGCACATGCTTCCAGAGATACCGGAAGAAATCGAAGATGGACGTCTGCAGAATGCGGCACTTTCCAGTTTTCCATATTCCCTGTATTTTAAGACTGTGCGAAGTGTTATTACAGAATATGGAGAAGAATTGCTGTATCGCTCACCAAATGAGGGCTGTGCGATTCTGCGGAACAGTATTGCATCGTATCTGTTGCGTTATCGGGGATTATTTGCGCAGCCGGAACAGATCATTATCGGATCAGGAGCAGAACATTTATATGGTACAGTTGTAAGAATTCTTGGAACAGATAAGATTTATGGAATTGAAAATCCGTCTTATCATCAGATCCGGAAGGTATATGAAGGAACAGGAGCAGCCTGTGAAATGCTGTCTATGGGGGAGGATGGAATCAGAAGTGATGTGCTGGCACAGACAAGGGCGGATGTGCTGCATGTGACACCGTTTCACAGTTTTCCATCCGGTGTTACTGCAACAATCGGAAAGCGGTACGAATATCTCGAATGGGCAAGAGAAAAACATCATTATATTGTGGAAGATGATTTTGACAGCGAGTTTTTTATGCCAGGTAAGCCGGTGGAGACATTGTTTATGCTGGATGACAGCAGTTCGGTCATTTATATCAATACATTTTCCAAAAGTCTGTCACCGTCCATTCGTATGGGATATATGATTTTGCCGGAGAGACTGATGGAACGTTACAAAAAAACTTCCGGCGGATTTTCCTGTACCGTACCGGTATTGGAACAGTATGCACTGGCAGAATTCATTAATAAAGGATATTTTGAACAGCATCTGAGCCGGGTGCGAAGAAAACAAAATCATAAAATGGAAGTATAGTGTTGACAAATGAGCGTATATACTGTATATATAACATATAAACAGCTGAGGCAGTAAGGACAGGTGAAAAGATGAAAATTTTGCAAAACTCGGGTGAACCGATTTATATGCAGATTGCCAATCAGTTTCGGACAGATATCCTGGCCGGTAAATATGCACAAGGGGAGTATCTTCCATCCATCCGAAGACTGGCAAAGGATTTGAAGATCAGTGTCATTACAACGATGAAAGCATATGAGGAACTGGCGGAGGAGGGACTGGTCACAGCGGTCCAGGGAAAGGGATTTTATGTGAATGCACAAGACAGTGAGATGTTGCAGGAACAGCATTTAAGGAAAGTGGAAGAATCCCTGACGGATGCAATTCAGGCGGCAAAGGTCGCAGGCATGGGGCAGGAAGAACTGGTGCATATGCTGCAGACACTTCTTGCTGTAGAAGATGTGTAGATAAAAAAGGAGATTGAAATGGATTTGAAATATGTTATTGAGGGGAGAAATATTACAAAAAAATTCCGGGGATTTGAATTGGATGTTCCGAGGCTGCAGATTCCACAGGGATTTGCTACTGCGTTGATCGGAGAAAACGGTGCTGGAAAAACGACGTTGATGAATATTCTTGCAGGAATTCGTCTGGATTATAAAGGAGATATCCGATATTTCAATGTCTACAATGATCAGGACAGAGAAGATAATCCACAAGTCAAAGAAGCGATCGGCTACACCGGACCGGGAGCCTATTATCTTCCACAATGGAAAGTAAAACAGGTGGAACAGGTCAGTGAGCTGTTGTTTTCCAATTTTCACAAAGACAGATTTGAGAACTGGCTGAAGGAACTGGAAGTGGGAGCCGATGCAAAAGATCTGGGAAAGAAAGTAAGTTCTCTTTCCGATGGAAACAGAATGAAGCTGATGATTGCCGGCGTGCTTGCTAGAGACACCAGAATGCTTCTGATGGATGAACCGGCTTCTCCGCTGGACCCTCTGATGCGGGATAAGTTGTGTGATCTGATCCGGGAGTATCTGCTGGAGGATGAAGGAAACCGGAGCGTATTCTTTTCCACACACAATATTGCAGATATGGAAAATGTGACAGATTATGCCATTATCATGGCGGATGGAAAAATTGCAGAAGAGGGATTTGTGGAGGATCTGAAAGAAAAATACGTGATGGTCAAAGGGGAAAGCAAGGATCTTGCCTGTGCAGAGGAAATATTATATTCGATACATTCCAATCAATATGGATATGAAGGAATCTGTCTGGCGGAAAATATTGATCAGATGGCAGGTTGTGATATCAGTATGGAGACACCAACATTGTCCCAGATTAGCGTTGCGGTTATGAAACATCATAAACGGCAGGAGGAAACTCGATGAAAACAACGTGGAAGAGTTATTTCGTATTTTTATCTACATCATGTAAAATATGGGGAATGATCGTTTTTCCAATGGTGATACTGGGAATCACAGAGCTGTTTATTTACGCCAATCGTCTGGGGGCAGGAATTTCGATCCCTGTTTTTATGGGTTATGTCGTGGCATATGAAGTGTTGATAGATTATTGGGTTTTCGGAGGAATATGTGAAAAGGATACCCGCAGCATGGAATATATGAAGACATCTTTAAAAGGATGCCATATATTGCAGCGTGCACTCATCGGTGATTGTATACGTAGAATTGTTTATCTTGGAATTTTATTTACTGTCATAGCAATGCAGACAGGAGAACTCTGGTATATGACCACAGGATTTTTGGCAGATACGGTGATCGTGATCACCCTGATCATTACGCGCCAAATGAACTATGCCGTTGTGATTCAGCTGGCGATAGGAGGGATGGCTGGGATTGTTTATGGACTGCTTTGCCTGGGAATAAAAAGTCTGACGACAGTATTTCCGGCAGAAAGTGTCTTGTGGCCTGTAAGTGGAGTTTTGATGCTTCTGGTAAATATATGCGCTGTAAATCATGTAGTAAAATGTATGAGGGGAAGTTATTATGAAAGAACAGTTAAGTAAAGGTTGGAAACTGAGAGGGTACGGACTGGGAGTAAAAACCCAGAGAGCATTTTGTATTATATTTTTGATCGCAGGTACACTTTTGAAACTGTTTCCGTTGGAAACGGAGTATATGGCAATTGATGTTGGAGCTGTCTTTTTGTTCTGTTCGGCAATGTTTCCGGCACAGATGGTAATGTCACTGGATATGTCGCAGATGGTGCAGGCTTCTCCGTATAAGAAAAAACTTCAGACTTCGATTCCGGCAAAGATGACTACGGTAGGGATTCTGATTATGTTTGGCTGGAGCATGTTTCTGCAAGTAATTTCCTGCATGATTTCCGGAAAAAATTTTGCAGATCAGGGAGTAAAACTTCTTATGACCGGTATGTGGGCATTTGTGATTTTACTTTTTACCGGGATATGTTATAAATTTTTTGTGGTATCGATGATTGTTATGTACATTTTTATATTTGGAGCCGGAATGCTTTTGGAAATCGGACTGCATTTTTTTGTCCCAAAGGGATTCATTCATCCATTGGTGGCTATTGTGGAAGATATTGCACTGATTTTAATCGGAGGCGTGATTCAATATGGACTTATGCGGCTGTTTTATAAGTATCCATTGTCGAAAGCAGCCTTTGGTGCGGCGATCAGACGGGAAATGAATGCATAAATATAAACGAAAGAATATTGAGAAAAATAAAAGAGCCGGTCGTCTGACCGGCTCTTTTGAGGGGAGTATAAATAATTAATAAGAGGTATAACATTGAAAAGAAGAAAAAACTTCTTTTCACAAATTATTATAATTGATTGCTTTATGGATTGCAATCAAATAATGCATATTTTTTCAAAAAGTTGAGAAACTATTCCTGTACTAAATAATTGTAGTCGTTGAACCGTGCAGTTTTCGGGGAAACGTTAAAGGAGGAAAAAGTATGTCAAAAAACAGTACAGGAACAAACAGTGCAACAAACCGCAGCGGAAGTAATCGTGTCTCTGATCGTTATTCCGACCAGTCTGAAAACAGAACATCAAACAAATCTGTGAATAAGACATCAAACAAGACAGAAGACAGAGTGTCAGATAAGACAGAAGATGTGTCTGATTCCGCATCTGATAATATGCGCTAGGCAGGAACAAAATGCATAAAATTGCATAATATAATAAAAAACAGATTACACGGGGGATAGCGTGTAATCTGTTTTTTAATGAAAACGGCATATTCTGGAGGATATTGTGAAAGATTTTGAACTGATTTACGCATCGCAGTTGAGAGAAAAGCAAAGGGAAAGCAGGGCACTGGTGATTGATATCCGCGATCGGAAAGCGTATGAGAGGGAACACTGGCCGGGGGCCGTCAGCTATCCGTATGATCAGCTGGAACGAGGAACTGCCCGTCTGCCGAAAAACCGCAAACTGATTCTGTACTGTGACCATGGGGGCGGAAGTATGCAGATGGCGAGGATGCTTGGGGAACAGGGATATTATGTGGCAAGCGTAGTTGGTGGCTATGAGGCAATGAAAAAAATTTCGAAAAACTATTTTAAAAATCGTGAGAATATGTAACAATAGAACTGCAGACATTATGCAATACATTTTAGTAGAAAAGAGAGCATGTATGGATACATATGAATTGGTTGTACCGTGTCATTTTGGACTCGAGGCGGTAACAAAAAGAGAAATTTATGATTTAGGATATGAGATTACAAGAGTAGAAGATGGCAGGGTGACATTTGCGGGAGATGCGGAAGCCATATGCCGTGCAAATATATTCCTTCGCAGTGCAGAGAGAGTGCTGTTACAGGTAGGACGATTTAAGGCAACAACATTTGATGAGCTGTTTGAGGGAATCAAAGCTCTGCCATGGGAAGACTATATTCCAAAGGATGGTAAATTCTGGGTAAAAAAGGCTTCTTCTATTAAAAGCAAACTGTTCAGTCCTTCGGATATTCAGTCGATTGCGAAAAAAGCGATGGTGGAACGTCTGAAGAATGTCTATCGTCTGAACTGGTTTCCGGAGGACGGAGCACCTTATCCGGTACGCATTTTTCTGTTGAAGGATGAAGTAATGGTTACACTGGATACCTCAGGGGATTCCCTGCACAAGAGAGGGTATCGTCTGATGACCAGCAAAGCACCGCTTACGGAGACGCTGGCTGCGGCACTGATCATGCTGACACCTTGGAAAAAGGACCGTATTCTGGTAGATCCGTTTTGCGGAAGCGGAACGTTTCCGATAGAAGCAGCAATGATTGCAGCGAATATTGCACCGGGAATGAACCGGCAGTTTACCGCAGAGCAGTGGAAAAATCTGATACCGAAACAGTTATGGTATGATACGGTAGAAGAGGCACAGGATCTTATCGATGCAGATATTCAGGTAGACATTCAGGGATATGATATTGATGCGGAAGTGGTAAAGGCAGCCCGCGAGAATGCAAAGCGGGCAGGTGTGGATCACCTGATTCATTTTCAACAGAGAGCCGTTGAAGATCTGCATCATCCCAAAAAATATGGGTTTATCATTACAAATCCTCCATACGGAGAGCGTCTGGAGGAAAAAGAGGATCTTCCGGAACTGTATACGCAGATCGGACAGGCGTATGCAGGACTTGACAGCTGGTCAATGTATATGATTACAAGCTACGAGGATGCGGAGCGTTATATAGGAAGAAAAGCGGATAAAAACAGAAAGATTTATAATGGTATGATCAAAACCTATTTTTATCAGTTTATGGGGCCGAAACCGCCAAGACGCAGAGAATCATCGGAAGGAAAGGAACAGCGGTAATTTATGAAATACTCGAAACGGTACATCGCGTTTACAGTTGTGCTTGCACTGGTTTTTATATTAAAATTTCAGATTTTGGGTGTGGATCATGCGCAGGTGGGACAGTTTCGCGGAGGAGAACTGGATACACAGGTGTGGAATCCCATGGTGGCAGATGAAGTAAATAAAGAAACCATCCATGCGGTAATCGACAATCAAACTTACAGCAGCAGTAAATCGAAATTTTATATGGACAAAAACCGTAATATCATGGTTCCGGTCAGCATGTTGCGGGATGCATTAAACTGCAGTGCACATGTATATGATAAGGACCGTTTGCTGGTGGAAAAACACAGCCAGTCGGTGTCTATGAATGTGGGACAGAAAAAGGCATATTTAAACGGAGATGAGGTGGATATATCGTCTGCTTTAAAGAAAGTTGGAGATCAGCTGTATGTCAGTCTGGAAGATTTGTCAGATTTGTTAGGTTACAGCTGTAGTTTTGATATCGCAAGCAATACGATTACAGCTTCGGATAAAGATACTTCCGCGATTGTTCCGACCTCTTATGATTTAAGGGAGCGTGACCGGGTATCGACGATATACAATCAGGGGTCTTATGGTACGTGCTGGGCGTTTGCTGCGACCAGTGCCCTGGAGTCTTCTCTGCGTCCGGAAGAAAAAGTTAATTTTTCCGTGGATCATATGAGCATGAGCAATTCTTTTCATGCCAATCAGTATGATGGTGGAGAATATACCATGGGAATGGCTTATCTGGCAGCATGGCAGGGACCGGTCTACGAAAAAGACGATCCGTACGGTGACGGTGTGACGGATGATTCGCTGAAAGCTGTACGCCATGTGCAGGAAATGCAGGTCATTGACGGTAAAGATTATGAGGGAATTAAAGAAGCGGTATTTAAGTATGGGGGCGTGGAATCTTCCCTTTACAGCACAATAAGAAGCTCACAGGGGAGCTCTGCGTATTATAATCAGAATACAAGCGCCTACTGTTATATAGGTACGGAAAAACCAAATCATGACGTGGTGATTATCGGTTGGGATGACAACTACCCGAGGTCCAATTTCAACACACCGCTGGAAGGG
>DLQV01000134.1:398-2827 GCA_002474415.1 Lachnospiraceae bacterium UBA7598 | reverse complement strand
GGTGCCTCTCCGGTGCGGAGCAGATAACGCAGATCCTGTCCGCGTACGCGCTTGCCGTAATATACGTGACCTACAAAGGTTCTGTGGTCGGCAAGACCTATAATATAGCTGGTATTGGCCGTCTCCAGACGGAACAGATCCAGTTTTTCATCAAATACGATACTCATGTTAATCCTCCAGTATTTTTTGTTCTATAAATTTCACTGCCAGGTCCTTGTTCTTTAAACCTTCTGCCAGACCTACCACACAGGTATCCTGATACCAGCCGGCTTTTTTCACCCACGCATTGTCTTTCAGTTTTATGCCAATCGGATATTTTTTTCCTGTCTCCGTACTTTTTACGTACACAATATCGTCTTTGTATTTTTCCAGCACATCTTTCGGAAAACATTTCCGTATATCCGTAAAATAATCGAATTCTCCAAGTGAATAAAAGAAATCATAATCGGAGAAAAACACATCCACAGATTGTGTCATAAAACGGCTCTGAATCATCTGAATGCTCTCCGCGGATGCTCCGTCATTCTCATTCGGCGAAGCCCCAAGTGTATTGCTGACAATTACTTCATTTTTATCCGGATCCACGCCGTTTTCTTTTAAGAAATCATTATAATAATCGGAATCCTCGACCGGATTATTCGCTGACTGACTGGCATTGACTGCCATAATCTGCAGCGCTGTATCTTTTTGTGTAAAGTAATGGACGATCAGAAAGCTGATGGTTCCTATAATTGCAAGCGCGACAATCGTCTGCAATCCATAGTAGTGAACCAGATACCATACTTTATCTTTTCCATGCAGCTCTTTTAACTTTTCTCTTTCCGTTTTTGGTTCCTCTTTTTTATAAAGAACGCTGTCTGCTCCTGCTTTGGAAAAATCCGGTTTTATATTCTTCTGATCATCCATAAATTTTATTCTCCTGCGTATGTAAGCATTGCGGCGCGCAGCTCATCCAGTTTCTTCTCGGAATCTTTGATATCCGATCCAACCACGCCAAAGTAGAATTTGATCTTCGGCTCTGTTCCGGATGGACGTACACAGCACCATGCATGGTTGCTCAGTTCATAGTAAAGAACATTACTTTCCGGAAGTCCTGTTGAAGTAACTGCTCCGCTTGCCATATCTGTTCTTGTATCTTTCTTGTAATCACGAAGTGCTAAAACATCCCATGTCCCGATCTTCTTCGGTGGGTTGTTGCGCATCTCGTTCATCATGCTCTGGATCTTCTCAGCACCATCCATACCCTTTAAGGTCATGGTCTCTAAACCCTCTTTGTAGTAACCATACTTCTCGTACAGAGAAAGCATATCATCCCAAAGTGTAATTCCTTTGGATTTGCACCATGCTGCCACCTCACAGAGCATCATAACTGCCACACAGGCATCCTTATCTCTTGCGTAAGTTCCTGCCAGGCATCCGTAGCTTTCTTCAAGGCCAAAGACATACTCATAACTGTTCTGCTGCTCAAAGAATTTGATCTGCTCACCGATATACTTAAATCCGGTCAGTACTTCAATCAGTTTTACCCCGTAAGCTTTTGCGATTGCCTTTGCCATGTCGGTGGTTACGATCGTCTCTACCAGCGCTCCGTTTGCCGGGAGTGTTCCGTTTGCTTTCTTCTCACGCAGAATGTACTCTGCGATCAGCATACCGGACATATTTCCAGTAAAGCTTACATACTCTCCGGTCTTTGTATCCTTTGCATACACACCCAGACGATCTGCATCCGGATCGGTTGCCAGAACAATATCCGCATCAACTTCTTTTGCCAGTTTAAGGGCAAGCTCAAATGCCTTCGGTGATTCCGGATTTGGATAAGAAACGGTCGGGAAATTTCCATCCGGAAGTTCCTGCTCTTTTACCACATAGACATTTTCAAATCCAAGCTCCTTTAACACACGGCGCACCGGAAGATTTCCGGTTCCATGCAATGGAGTGTAAACGATCTTGATGTCTTTTGCCATTGCCTTGATGATTTCCGGATGAATGGACTGCTTTTTCAGTTCTTCCATATAACGGTCATCAATTTCTTTTCCGATTGTATGATAAAGTCCTGCAGCTTCGGCTTCTGATTTCATCATAGTCTTTACCTGTGAAAAATCGGTGACTTTTGCCACTTCCGCGAGAATATTTTTGTCGTGCGGCGGAGTAATCTGTGCGCCATCCTCCCAGTATACTTTGTATCCGTTGTACTCACGCGGGTTATGGCTTGCCGTAATCACGATACCTGCAATACATCCAAGTTCACGGACGGAAAATGACAGTTCCGGTGTCGGACGCAGGGATTCAAAACGATAGGTCTTAATCCCGTTTGCATTCAGGCAGAGTGCTGCTTCATCGGAAAACTCCGGTGACATGATACGGGAATCGTATGCGATTGCAACCCCTTTCTCCTGTCCGTTCTGGGAAATGATGTAGTTTGCCAGTCC
>DLQV01000134.1:0-339 GCA_002474415.1 Lachnospiraceae bacterium UBA7598 | reverse complement strand
GGTATAAATGTTCATACGGTTCGTTCCTGCACCGATCACGCCTCGCAGACCACCGGTTCCAAACTCCAGCTGGCGGTAAAAACGATCCTCTATCTCCGCGTCATTTCCTTCCAGTGCCAGCAGTTCTTTTCTGGTGTCCTCATCAAAATAACTGTCTGTGCACCATTTTTTGTATGTATCCATATAACTCATTTCGGGTCCCCCTTCTATTCAGCTTTTTTATTTAAGTATACCATAATTTAAGTTTGTGTAAATATGTTTTTAACCGAAATTTAAGCTAAATTTTTATTCCAAAACTTGTGAAAAATTCCGATAGATAACATCTGCTGCCGCTTTCCC
>DLQV01000163.1:6959-14996 GCA_002474415.1 Lachnospiraceae bacterium UBA7598 | reverse complement strand
ATTCATAAAATCTGCCATAAGCAATACCGCCCATCAGAGTTTGAACATACCATTGTTGCAGACAGCATAACGTCCTTTTTCTTCCAGCTCATGGGCGTAGGCTTCCAGATTAAAATATTTCTTTCCCTTTTCAGAGAGAGCGGAAAATTCAATGTTATGTTCCAGACGGTAACGGGCAACGTCTTTCATACCGTAACACTCTGGATAAAACAGAAATTCTTCTGATTTCTGCAATAAATCCTCTACACCGCCACAGTAGGGAATCAACTCTTTATAAGCCTGCTGAACCTCTGGCGATAAATCCGTGTAAGCAAAGTACAGCTTGTTTAATCGTCTGACAGAAGTTGTCCTTACAATGTCGCCAGCAAAAGGGAGCTTCATATCTGTGATTTGATAATCTTTGCTGTCAGCTTCCACACCGAGCAGGTCACGGAACAGTTCATAATCAATGGGTAAATCAAACCAGCGAGAGGTTTTATCCTCTGCTGATTTTGTCGTTTCAATCAATACGCTACATTCTTCCATACGCTTTACGCTCCAATAATCTTATTGAATAACTGTAACAATACATCTTTTACGCCGGACGCATTGAATACAAGACCAACGGCTACTAAGGCAACTACCAAGAATCCGATAAGTTTGGAAAACTCACGCTTGAATCCCAAGTAGATACCGATAACAACAATCGCCATCAGCACAAGGCTCTGTGCGTTGCTTAAAAACCAGTTATAAAGGTTCTGTCCAAAATTCATGCTTTCTTTTCTCCTTTCAGTTCCATCATTTTTCTGTCAGACTGTCTGCCCGCCTGTAAAATACACATGGCAATCACGCCAACTGTTCCCCCTAAAGAGAAGAACAGGAAATCAAATAATAATCGTTGCATGTTTCAATTCTCCTTTTCCAAAATCACATCTTCGGTAGATGTGGTCTGTTGTTCGATTATCTTGTAGTGCTTTTCCGTCAGTTTTGTGGATTTACGGATTTCTTTCAGATAATCAACACCTGTTTTCGCTGTGATTTTTTCCAGCATTTTGAGTGTCGGGTCAACCTGCCGTTGAATCCAGCGTAAGGTTCTGTCCAGTGTGTAAGGTTCTGGTTTGGTCGTGAGCTTTAACGGCTCTCTGTTTTCCCCGATGAACCACGCCCATCGGACAGATAATTTCCAGTCGCTCCGTTTCTTGTCTGCTTCCTTGTCCACAAAGCGTACATAACGGTTGATAATAGAAAATGCCGTCCGTTCAGCGTCATAGTAAGTCAGCAGGTCACGGACGGCATAATAAGCACGTTCATTTTTCAACCGTATTTCAAATCTGTTTTTTATGGGTGCTTCCTCAATGGGAATCCCCAGTTTGATGTACTGTTCATAGCTTTTTTCATAGACACAGAAGTACACCTCACTTTTTAGCGAGCCGATATAAAGCGTATAACCCATGCCAGCTTTGTCCTGTTCCTCATGCCTGACCAGTTCGCCGGAAGCGTAGGACTTAAAGGAACGGAACACCGATACACATTCCTCATTCCGGCATTTTTCGGTCAGTTCTGGAATATCCAACATTCCCGTATGGTCATTGATGGCAAGGTCAAGGCGTTTCATCACACCACCGTCCACCAGAGCGTCCATAAGGAAGTCATACCAGCTCCGTTCCTGTGCCAGCAGATAACTTTCAAACTGGCGACAGCCTTTTCCTTTCAGTTCCAGCAGGACACCTTTTTCTTCATCGGGAGAAGTGTATACGAAAATATCTCCGATGTAGTAGTGTTCCGTGTAGCTGTAATGCCCGAAGTCCTCATGTATCATGTACTGGATATTGAGCTGTAAGATGTCCTTAATGATATGTCCAATATCCAGTGTCGGAAACCGTATCCTCACATAATCAAACAGCATGGTAAGCGGTGCTTCTGGATTGAATTTTTCCAGAGCTTCCAAAAGTTTCACTTTCATTTCTTCTGTGACCGCCACCTTGCCGGATTCGATACGGCTTAAATGTTCACGGCTGATTCCAGCCATGACCGCAAGTTTCGTCTGGGATACACCGTACTGCAAACGTCTGTCTGCAAAATGCTGTATCCACTCTGTATCATTCAGTGCGATACCCCCTTTACGAAAAAACTGTGACATTTTTTATCCGATGTCACAGTAATAAAAAAAGCTACCAAACGCTTGATTTTAGCCAAGAATCGGTAACTTTTGTGTATGTTTCCTTGTGATTTGTGCCCCTCTGTTAGATACCGAGGGGCTTGATATATGCTGGCGTGGCTACCGCCACACCAGCAAGGCTAGTCCGTACCTGTGGCTTTCGCTTCGCACGCCACCTGTCCGTCCTGCCTTATGTGTGCAAGTTCTCCAATCGTACCTAAGAAATCATATCCTTTGGGTACAAGGGGAGTGTAAAATTCTGATATGACGCTTGTTCCCACATCACAGTATCCACGACCTTTGATTCGCTTCTGGAAAAACTGCTTTTTCACATCACTTCCAAAGAGCATACCGTAACCGAGTTCACTCATGCGACCAAGCCCCACACGGAAGTTGAAGTTATCTCTGATACCGTCCCCGAAATACTTTGCGTCTGGACGCTGGCAAGCCACAATCAGAAAGTATCCAGCCTGTCTGCCGAGCATGACGATTTTCTTTAGCTGGCTTAACAGGGCGGTGCTTTCCTTTGTCGTGAGCATTTCCAAGAACGCCACATATTCATCAAAGATAAGGAACTGTGGAGCAAGCCCCAGATAGGCATAGTTTTCCCCTGTGCGGTAGTTCGGGTGCAGTTTCATTTCTTCCGAGCGTGTGACCATGCCCTCATAAAAGGCATTGACGCAGTCAATCATATCGTCTTTCGTGTGGTAGACATTTCCCATGACCGTTCCCAAGTCTGCAAGGTCAGCGTTCTTCGGGTCAAGAATGTATAAATCCGCATTGGTTCTAAGCAGGGCTTCAATGATGGTCAGCAGAAAATAGGTTTTTCCACCACCTGTACCACCGCAGATAAGGGCATGAGGAAGTGAATCATATTCCCACACCAGATTTTTCATTAACCGCAGACCACCGTTTTCGGCAATCACTTCATCAATCGAAATACGGTTCGCTATCATATCATAGAGCAGGGTGTATTCGATGTATCCGTCATGTAGTGTCTTGTCGGTCAGCTCACAGTACAGCCCCGATTCCAGCTTATCCTCTAAGGACAGAAGCTGTTCTTGATATTTTCCCATTGTGATTTCACACAGAATATGCAACAAACCATTGTCCATCTGGTAGTAGATTTTTGGAAACCACACGATTTTTTCTCTTGATCTGCTTTGCAGGTCAGTGAAAAAACCGCTGTCTTTGGTGTTTTCCGCTTCATACCATTTATTTTCCAGCACCATACGAGCCAGCTTTTGTCTATGAAACAACCTCTTGATACGGTCATATCCGTAACGGTAATAGAGAAAAGCGACCAATGCACAAACACCAGTCGCTATCAGAACCGTAATGGAATTGTAGGCAGTCCATGTAATTCCGGCATGGAGCAGGTTAAAATCTTTCCAGTCGGTAACAAGAAGCTGTCGCAGGTTCAGTAGCAGGAACACCGCAACGAACAGGAGCAACAGCCAGCCGATACAAAAGTGATAGACCAGCGATTTGTCACTGGCACGAATCCTGTTACCTTTCTTTTTCCACGTCATACGCTAACACCTCTTATTTCTTCGGCGGTTGCTGTGGAGCATTGTTCTGTGGATTTCCGGCATGAGTGCCTTTATTTTTCAAAACAATATCGTCTGCCTTTACATACCAGTCCACATCTGCACCACGGTAATTTGCATTGGCTACCGTATCCGCAACAGGGTTGATAAGTTCCACTTCGGCATTGTAATCATAGTCCTTTAACGGAACAGTCGCCGGAACGGATACCTGTATCATGCGTCCCTGTGTGTTACACTTCAAATCGTAGGTACGTTCTTTAATTTCTTCACTGACCGTCCCATCTTCATTCTGTACATGAACCTCACGGCGTAATGCGGAGAACTTCAACACTCCGAAAGTCTTTTCTTTATCAATGACGATTCCATTTGCTAATCTCATAATCTGAATACCCCCTTATTTACTTTCTGCTGGTAACATATCGTCTGCAAGTAAGATGTAATTGACAAATCCACGTTCCCCGATTTTATAGCCATCGGTAGTGATTCGTGGGTTGATAAGTTTGACTTTCTGCTCCGGCGAGAAATGTTTTTCGCCAGCTTTGGCAGGAAGCACAACGACAACATCATCGGCTCTCTGCACATCGGAATACAGGTTGTAGCTTCTGGTAATGACAGCCATACGCCCGTTGATTCTCTGCTGTTCCGTAGTATTTTCTCCGGCAAACTCCAAGTTTCCGAATGTCTTTTCCATGTTTGGTACGACAAATCTTAATTCCATAAATGATTGACCTCTTTTCTTTCTGTTTTATTTTCTTTCCTGCTGTACTTTGTGGGGAGCTACACTCCCCACGCCCCTAGTAGACTTCACGCTCCCGTAAATCAGAGCTTCACGGGAGCGTGAAGTTGCAAAAAGGGTGGCGACCTTGAACGCTCTACCAACCGCTACCTTACCGCCTTATGATTTCTTTCTACGACGTTTGAAGTAAAGCATACCGCCAAGCCCTACGCAGGAAAGACCGAGCATGGCAAGATAAGCATAGATATTGGTATTGTCGCCTGTTTTTGGGCTGTCATTTGTCTTAGTAACCGTAGATGGTGTATCCGGCGTGTCGGTATCCTTTGGTGTGTCTGGGACTTCCGGCACTTCCTTGATTGTCACAGTCTGTCCATCGTCTGTGATGTCCTTATGTTCTGTCACTTTCTTTGGTTCGTCTGGATTGGTCATATCGTATAATTCCTCAAAGGTAACAAGGCTCTTGCCACCAAGAGAAGAACCATCAAAGGTAAAAGCAATCTCAACCGTCATTTTTTCATTGTCGGCTGTAAACTCATAATCATTGGATACTTTCTTTCCATCAATCAGAAGTTCGGCATTTTCCTCTTTTAACATCTGCCAGCCGGAAAGTTTGTATTTTGTTCCAACTTCCAGACCATCTAATGTGACTTTATCCACAATCGTTACATCTTTTCCGGCTTCGATTTCTTTCTTGCCGTTCTTGTCCGTAGCGGTCGTATGGATTTTGATGATACGTTCCGTGATAAGAACGGTCTGTCCATCATCGTTGATGTCCTTATGTTCGGCAACCTTGACAGGCTCTTTCGGATTGCTCATATCGTACAATTCCTCAAAAGTAACAAGGTTCTGACCGCCAAGAGCTGAACCATCAAAACTATAAGTAATCTCAACCGTCATTTTTTCGCTGTCGGCAGTAAATGTGTAATCACTGTCTACACGTTTCCCGTCAATCAGAAGTTCGGCGTTTTCTTCCTTTAACATCTGCCAGCCGGAAAGTTTATATTTTGTTCCAACTTCCAAGCCATCAAGTGTGACTTTGTCCACGATCTTGATGGCTTTTCCGGCAACAATCATTTTTTCGCCTGTTTTCTTGTCGGTAGCTGTGGTATGGATTGTGATTTCTTTTTCGTATTCATCGGTCAGTGTCCCTAAATCTACGGTCACTTTATTTCTGGATACGACTACCTCAAAAGCTGGAATCAGCTTAAATCCGGCGTTGGAATCACACTTTAATTCCTCAATCACATAGGTATCATAAAGCAATGCACCTTTGCTGTCGTCTGGTTCAGATGTACCGAACCAGACACCGTCCTCACTGGATTTTCCGGCATTGGTATTGACCTTGTGGGAAGCCCAGCTTGAAGCAGTGGAGAACTGACCGTTTTTGTCAGTAACTACAATATGGGATTCTCCCGTTGTCTTGCTTGTAATTCTGAATGGAACACCTGCAAGACGTTTGTGTGTACCTGCACCGATTTTCACACCCTCAATATCGCCACGTTTAATCTGGTTGTAGACAGAGTGGGATTTGTCGGTCAAGTCCACGATTTTTCCATCTTCCGTGATAGAAAAGTCGATTGCTTTTGCACTGTCTGTTAAGTAGCCCTCTGGTGCTTTGCTTTCTTCTAATCTGTATTTTCCGTAAGGGAGTAAATCAGCAGAAGTAGAAGCAATTCCGTCAATTCCTGTCTGAATCTTCTTTACGGTTTCATTCTTGTTGTATAATTTTCCCTCAACCAGTACAGGACTGTCATTCAAGGAAATGATATTGAACTCTGTGTACTGTAAGGTTGCACTTCCCTGTGCTTTGGTATCCTTTGTTTCAAGGTCACGTTTCTGGATTTTTACACCGCCACGGATAACCTTGTCGGATACGGAATACTGGTTGCTTCCAGAAAGTATAGCAAGTTCGCCATCTTCGGAAATCTGTGTAAGGTATGTTCCCTTAATCTGTTCGGAACTTCCGTCAGCCTGCATATATGCACCATCTAATAAGTAGCCGTTTGGTGCTTTTGTTTCTGTGACAGTGAGTGTACCAAGTGGCAGTACATTTTTACCGTCCTGTGTATAGAAGCTGTCGCCGGATACTTTGTAGCTGTCGGCAAGTCTGGATACATAATGGATAGTTCCGTCACTGTCTTTTTCTGCAACGGTTTTGGTTGTCCATGTACGGGTAGCCTTTGCAGGAAGATTGTCTGCATTGTAGTAACCGTCATAATAGCTCCATGTGAACTCTGCACCCTCTAAAGAAGCATTTCCCTGTGGAGTGGATTTTCCTGTTTCCATGTCGATTTTGAATAAATCAATCAAAGTTTCTGTGACCTTTGGAGTGTCAGCAACAGTCAATGTCGCTGTTTTTCCAACTTCCACATTTAAGGCATGGACAGTCGAATCCAGCTTGTAACCCTTTGGAGCAGAAAGCTCTTTGATGTAAACTGTTCCGGCTTTTACCTCAACTTCTTTGGTATCGCCGTTTCCATCGGCAGTAAGTGTGGCAAGCTGGCTGTTACAGCCCTTATCAGAATAGACACCAAATGTCGCACCCTCAAAGGAATAGTTGGCATTGCCATCTGTGACCGTGGGATTGGAAGAAGTCTTTTTGACTTTTGCATTTCCTACATTTAACTTCGCCCAGAACTGTCCGATGTCCTGTCCTTCGCCAGTGTAGATGTAACCGCCACATTCATAGCGTCCCTTGTTTGCTTTCACAAATGCTTTCGCACCAGCGTACACTTCATTCTGTACCGCCTGTGAGATTTCATTATAGGAAGCTCTGACGTTGTCACACTGCCAGCCGAGCTGTTCACTCAATCTCTGCCAGACAACACATTGTTCCAGCAAGTATCCCTGTTTGTAATTCAAGTTCGTATGAGAAGCGGTATATTGCTTGACGTACTCTAAGGAAAGAGCAACGTCCGCAATCTGATCGCTACTCATACGGGAGCTTGCGTCAGAACGTGTTTTATATCCGTTCTTGAAATTGGTGTTGATGTCCACACAGTAGGCAGTTTCGCCCTCAACTTTCATGTGTCCCTCATTGAATGTGGATTTGATAGAACCATCATTCATAACGTGTTCAATGTAGCCGACACGTTCTGCTGATTCTGTCCAGTATTGATTGCCGGAAGCATGAACCGCCGTCACTGGTAATGCCGTGAGAATGGTTGCAAAAGCAAGCGTTCCTGTCAGCAATCGCTTTACTAGCTTATTCATAGTTTCTCTTTCTCCTTTCGATTTTGGGTATGAAAAAAGCCGTCCATTTCTGAACGACTGGAAATAGAAAAGGAACGCCAAAAGTGTACGTTCCATAGTCTATATAAGTATTCAATTTTTACTGATGTGCCATGCCATATCTTTGCATATCTGGGAAATAAGACGTATCAAGGCTCATTCATTAGTAGTAAATTCGTAGTAAAATCACGATTTATTCCCTATTGAATATGCTTGTAGACACTGTGTTTATGGGGATAATCAGATTTTTAGGGTGTTTTTTATATTTAAAAATCTATAAAATTACGGGAAAACCACTTGACGAATGGTGAAAAATATTGTAATATACAAATCGTGTTTTGCATAGGGGCTTATAGCTCAGCTGGTTAGAGCGCACGCCTGAT
>DLQV01000163.1:6789-6923 GCA_002474415.1 Lachnospiraceae bacterium UBA7598 | reverse complement strand
TTCGAGTCCACTTAAGCCCATACCATAAAAGATGTCTGGGAGACCGGGCATCTTTTTTGCTTTGTTTATGAAAACGGTTGTTCAAAATAAGGTGCAAAGCATACAATACCCATTTTTTGTATATTGACAAAATA